>JBFFTZ010000062.1:0-10605 GCA_041571575.1 Gammaproteobacteria bacterium
ACCTCTCTAATGCCCAATGCAAAAATGAACCTGGGCAGCGTCGTATGCCTGCTTTGTTCAATTGCAGCCACGACATTCTCGGCGGACTTGGGGCCCATTCGATCAAGTTCTTCGAGTTGCTCCGCCTTGAGCTCAAAAATATTCGCCGGAGTGCTAAGAAGTTCTGCATCGACGAGTTGTTCAATCAACTTGGTTCCCAGGCCTTCAATGTCCATGGCTCGCCTCGAGGCAAAATGGATCAAGGCCTCTTTTCTCTGGGCCTTGCAGTACAGTCCACCGACACATCGCGCCACAGCCTCGCCAGGAATGCGTTCTACATCCGAGTCGCACACCGGACAGTTACCAGGTAGTTCGATTTTTTTCGCGATAGCGGGTCTTCTTTCAGGCAGAACCCGGACGACCTCGGGAATGACGTCTCCAGCACGCCTCACAAAAACGGTATCCCCTATCCGAATATCTTTCCGTTCTATTTCATCCATGTTGTGCAGGGTTGCATTGCTTACCGTGACCCCTCCAACAAATACCGGCTCCAGACGCGCCACAGGAGTAAGAGCACCCGTCCGTCCAACCTGGAATTCAACATCACGGATGACCGTCAATTCTTCCTGGGCAGGAAACTTATAAGCGATCGCCCAGCGAGGCGCACGGGCTACGTAACCCAGTTCTTCTTGCAAAGCGGCAGAATCTACTTTGTAAACCACACCATCTATTTCATACGGAAGTTCGGGCCGCTTCAGCTGCATTGCCTCATAGTAGGCTTGGCAACCCTCGTGGCCGATCACCTGCGTCACATCCGGCGAGACGGCAAATCCCCACTTCGCGAGTGTTGCGAGTAGCTCAGTATGGCTATCGGGTTTGCCATTGCCTTCCCACTCGCCTATACCATAGGCGAACATAGTCAGTGGCCGTGATGCAGTCACCCTGGAATCCAGCTGCCGCAAGCTGCCCGCCGCCGCATTCCTGGGGTTCACAAAGGGTTTACCGCCTTCACTTACAATGCGTTGATTCAGGGATGCAAATCCCGCCAATCGCATGAATATTTCACCCCGAACTTCCATTCGAACTGGATGGCCCGCCCCCTGGAGTCGCAGGGGCACAGTCGGAATTGTTCTTACGTTCTGGGTAATGTTTTCTCCGGTCGTCCCATCACCGCGGGTGGAGGCCATGACAAGAACGCCCTTCTCGTACAAGAGATTGACCGCAGCACCATCCAGCTTGGGCTCCGCACTGTAGGCTACCGATTCGGACGCTCCCAGGCCCTCACGCACCCTGCGATCGAAATCCTGAAGCTCCTCAGCAGTAAAGGCATTCCCAAGTGAAAGCATCGGCTGCAGGTGAGTGGCTTCTTCAAACCTCCCGGCCGGAGCAGCACCTACCCGTTGCGTGGGCGATTCCATGCTTATCAGCTCTGGAAAGGCTTGCTCGATTTCCTGCAATTCCCTCAGCATCCGATCGTATTCGGAATCCGGGATTTCCGGGTCATCCAACACGTAATAACGATGGTTGTGGTAATTGAGGAACTCGGTAAGTTCAGCCGCTCTGCGTTTTGCCTCTTGAATATTCATCTGGGTTACGGCGCTGGCTGGTCAGTACTAGCGAGACCGGATCGATCTCTTTCGTTCGAAATCAATAATTTCGTCACGCAAGTAGCCGGCGCGTTGAATGCTCAACGAACTGCCGGTTTCATCAAGCACTTCGCCGTCAAAGCTCTCCGCTGCCGCCCTGGCGAAATCGAGCATGGACTCGAAAACCAGTCGCCCCTCCAGGTAATTGGGAAGCACCATAAAAAGAGTTACACCCGGAATGTTTTGGGTTTCGATATTTGCCAAATCGAAACTCCCCGGCTCGGCTATGCTCGCCACGCTAAAAATGGGGCCGATATTCCGGCTACCGTCCGTTTGGAACTTGTGAAAAATCTTCAGTCGCCCAAAACGCAAGCCGTGAGTTTTGAACAACTCCGTCAAGGCAACGCCAGGTACAGCATTGTCAGCAGAAAACGCCACTCGCAAGGTGACGATTTTTTCGGGATCACCGAGGACTTCCGGTTCCTCATCCATTTCCGGCTCGGATCTTGAAGAGTCCGTTTCCTCTTCGGCCAGGTTCTCATTGGACAGGAATGGCTCATTTACCTGATCGGACCCTGATTCACCCGCACCGGGCGCCACGGCCGAATCCGCGCCCAATATTGGCTCGCGTTTAAATAGACCCGCGTCCTCACCCTTGTCCACACCGGCCCGGTTTCGGGTGAAGAAATAAACCCCGGCGATCACAAGAACGCCGACGACTAACAATATCCATCTAAGTTCAGTCATATTTTCAATTACATTGCTGACATTTGTACGGCTTCTTCAACATCAACCGAAACCAGGCGCGACACGCCCGGTTCCTGCATGGTCACACCCGTTAGCTGGTTGGCCAGCTCCATGGTCACCTTGTTATGGGTAATAAACAAGAACTGCACCTGCTCCGACATTTCGCGAACAATATCGCAGAACCTGGTTACATTCGCGTCATCCAGGGGCGCATCGACCTCATCAAGCAAGCAGAACGGAGCCGGATTTAGCTGGAAGATAGCGAATACCAGGGCTACCGCAGTCAGTGCTTTTTCACCACCACTGAGAAGATTGATGCTGCTGTTTCGCTTACCCGGTGGGCGCGCCATGATGGACACGCCTGCCGTCAGCAGATCTTCATCGCTGAGTTCAAGGTATGCGTGACCACCACCGAACAGTCTTGGGAAATTCAGTTTCAGTCCTGAATTCACACGGTCATAGGTCTCTTTGAAACGTGTCCGTGTTTCACGGTCAATCTTGCGAATCGCGTTCTCGAGAGTCTGCAAGGCCCCCTCAAGATCTGTGTTCTGGGCTTCCAGGTACTGCTGGCGCTCCGACTGCTCCTTGAACTCGTCAATTGCTGCCAGGTTAATCGGGCCAAGCCGTCCAATCCGGCTGATAATATTTTCGAGCTTCTGCTCCCACTGATCAACCTCAGCCTCTTCAGGCATTTGTTCACTGATCGCATCCAGTTCGTATTCCGTCTTACTAAACTGTTCGAACAGGGCCTCGCGACGCAGGGTAATCTCCTGTGAGGCCATTCGCGCCTCATCCAGGGCTTCCCGAGCGGCATTCACCGCCAGTTCCTGATCCGCACGCCGCTGCTCAAGTACTCGCATCGCCGAATCCACATCCTCCAATGCCTTGCGCGCATCCTGAAGGCGTGTCTCAACAAGAACCCGCTCTTTCAGCTTCGCCTGCAATTCCTCTTTTTGCAGGGAAATTGGTGCTTCCGCATCGCTGAGTTGCTTCTCAAGCTCGGCCTTGCGCTCATTAAATCGATTTAACTGTGCCCGCATGCGCTCCAGACCAGCCAGGGCATTCTCACGCGTGCTCTTGCGTGACTGAATCTTCAGTTGGATTTCTTGAGCTCTTACCCGGTCCTCATTCGCTGCGCGTTCAACATCAAGCAAACGACGGGCCAACTGCTCCCTTTCGCCCTCCAAGGCGGTTCGCTTGTTGTTCAAGTCCGCCAGCAGTTCGATGGATTGTTCCTGACGGGTCCTCGCCTCGCTTACCAGTTGTTTGAATTCTCCGATCTGGCCCGTAACTTCCTCGTATTCGGATTCCAGGCGTTCCCGCTGACGAGTCATCTGCTCTATACGCGAGCGGTGGGACTCCAGTTCGCCGTTCACCTGGGACTGCTCGCGATACAAGACCGCCTGCTTTGCCTGGGCCTCTTCTCTGAGCTTTTCCTGAGCCTCGAGGTCCGCCCTGATTTGTGCCAGCCGCGTTTCCAGTTCCGTGGCCTGCTCCTGCTTTTGAGCAACCTCGTCACGCAGAGAACGCATTTCTGACTCACGTTCAAACACGCCGGCGTGCACGTCCTCTCCACGAGTAACCCGTAACCAGTTGGGTCCTACCCAAACGCCGTCACGGCTGATCACCGACTCATTGGCTCCAAGACTGGCGCGCATCGCCAGTGCTTCATCCAGGTTCTCAGACACCCTGATGCTGCCAAGCAGCGACTTGATCCTGGGGTGACCCGAAACCTTTTCCGCCAGCGAAGACGCAAGAGTATGAGGCGCTCCGGAACCCTGAGCTCCATCGAACAGGGAGATGTGCCCTTTCTCCAATTCGCCTAGTAATGCTGTTGCTTCGCCCAGGTCATCCACGAGGACGGCTTCAAGGTACTCGCCCAGCACGGTTTCGACTGCGCGTTCCCAGCCACCGTCAACCGTCAGACATTGGGCAAGACGCTTACTCGATCCCAGGCCATGCTTCTCAAGCAAACCCCTGGTGGCAGTCTCGTTTTGGCCCAGCGCGGCCTGCTGCAGCGCTTCCAGGGATGCCAACCGCCCGCCAGCGGCGCGAATTTCTCCACGCAACTTGTCCCTTTGCTCAGAGGCTACATGCTCATCCGAACGCAACTTGGCAATCTGCATCCCCAGGAATTCCCGGTTTTTCTCCAGTTCTTCCAAGTCGCTGCGATGTGCCTGTAACTCCTTCTGCAATAGCTCAAACTTTTCCTTCAGCGGACTAACGTCCGACTGAGCCAGTTCCGCCTGAATTTTTTCACTACGAGATTGGGAACGGCCTATCTGCAAGTCCAGTTGTTCAAGATTGGCCCGCTCAACGCTGGCGGTTTGCTGCGCGTCATTTACCTGTTGGCTATTCTCATCCCAACTCTGCTGCAGGCGCTGCATTTCCTCCTGGGCCTGCTGCAAACCCACGGCGGATGCCCGCAGGCTCTGCTGGGCATGGTCAAAAGTTGGTTCCAGGTCATTCAGTGCATCTTCCAGTTCCACGATCTGGCTCTGATCCTTGGAGATATGTTCCTGGATGTCTTTCAGACCCTGCGCGGCCTGCTCCAGATCAGCTGTCTGGCGTTGACGCATCTCCTCGGCGTGATGAATCGACTGTTCCAGTCGGGCAATCTCCGATCCAATCCCGTAAAAGCCACCCTGCACCTGATTGAACTTGTCCGTGAGCTCAATATGGCTTTCACGAGTAGTCTCGATCTCGCTTTCAGTACTCCGCTGGGATGAAACTCCCGCTTCCAGGCGGGTCTGGCGTTCGGCGACTGCCTTGGTACGCTGGGTAATCGTCTGATCCATGACCTTCAGCTTCAAGGCCAGCAATTCAGCGGTGGTATGCCGCTCTTCTTCTTTCAGGTCCTTGAAGCGTTCAGCAACCCTGGCCTGCCGCTGCAGGTGCTTGATCTGCTTTTCTACCTCGTCGCGCAAGTCGCGCAGGCGCTCCAGATTCTCGCGCGTATGAGAAATACGGTTCTCCGTCTCGCGGCGACGATCCTTGTACTTGGAGATTCCGGCAGCTTCTTCCAGGTAGACCCTCATTTCTTCAGGGCGCGCCTCAATCAGTCGGGAAATCATGCCCTGCTCGATGATGGCGTAGCTGCGCGGTCCCAGCCCGGTCCCCAGGAAAAGATGAGTAATGTCCTTGCGCCGGCACTTGGTGCCGTTCAGGAAATAATTTGACGTGCCGTCCCGGGAGAGCACTCGCTTCACCGAGATCTCTGTGAAATTGGCGTACTGGCCGCCCACCGACCCATCGGAATTATCGAAATTGAGTTCGATCGTCGCGGTACCAACGGGCTTGCGAGCGCTTGAGCCATTAAAAATGACATCTGCCATGGATTCGCCGCGCAAGTGTTTGGCGGAACTCTCCCCCATCACCCAGCGCACGGCGTCAATGACATTGGACTTCCCGCAGCCATTGGGACCTACGATTCCCATCAGGTTGCTAGGCAAATTGATGGTTGTTGGATCCACAAACGACTTGAACCCGGCAATCTTAATCTTTGCGAGACGCATGAAACCTCTATTCTCAATGGTCGGAACAATCCGCGTAGTGTAAAGTAATCCCCGTCCCAAGACGATTACAAAAAAGGAAGCCTGAAAGGGCCATCCAAGAGATCATATGAGCCAGAACGACGCAAAAAACACCAGCCAGGGTCCCAACAGGGATCTGGAAACCTTTCCCAACCCTAATCCAGAACGCGACTTCACGATTCGGATCAGCATACCGGAGTTCACCTGCCTGTGTCCGAAGACAGGCCAGCCGGATTTTGCCACCCTGAAACTGGAATATGTCGCCGACCAGGACTGCGTGGAGCTTAAGTCTCTCAAGCTGTATATGTGGTCCTTCCGAGAAGAAGGCGCCTTCCACGAGGCGGTGACCAATCGCATCCTGGAGGACCTGGTATCGGCTACCAACCCCCGATTTATGCGCCTTACCGCCGACTTCAACGTGCGGGGTGGCATTTATACAACAGTAGTTGCGGAACATCAGAAACCCGGCTGGCAAGCGCCGGAGCTCGTCAAACTCCCCTAAGCTATAAAATTGGCCACGAATTGGTCAAAATTAGACGAAATACCTTGTCACATTGACCTGTTTTCGGATATATAATGTCGGGTTTATTCCGGGCGTCGGAGAGTTCGAATGGCAGTAAAGAAGACCGCCAACAAAAAGCAAAGCAAGAAGGTAGTTGCCAAGAAGGCAAGCGCCAAGAAAACTGCAACCAAAGCTCCAGCGAAGAAGGCTGCTGCCAAGAAATCGCCAGCAAAGAAGGCTGTGGCGAAAAAGGCTGTTGCCAAGAAATCGCCAGCAAAGAAGGCTGTGGCGAAAAAGGCTGTTGCCAAGAAATCGCCAGCAAAGAAGGCTGTAGCGAAAAAGGCTGTTGCCAAGAAATCGCCAGCAAAGAAGGCTGTAGCGAAAAAGGCTGCTGCCAAGAAATCGCCAGCGAAGAAGGCCGTGGCGAAGAAAGCCCCTGTCAGAAAGGCAAGCACAGGCGCTGCGCGCAAATCCGGTAGCGCATTTAGCGGCCCTATTCATGGAGTGAAGCCCTACGTCCCGAAACGTGGCGAAATGTACATGGGCGAAGCTCAACTTGAGCACTTCCGCCAGATTCTGCTGAACTGGAAGCGGGAACTAATGGAAGAGGTCGATCGGACCGTGCACCACATGCAGGATGAGGCAGCGAACTTCCCGGATCCGAATGATCGCGCCACTCAGGAATCTGAATTCGGCCTGGAACTGCGTACCCGCGACCGGGAGCGCAAGCTTCTCAAGAAAATCGACTCCGCCCTGAAGCGTGTCGAAGATGGAAGCTACGGTTACTGTGAAGAAACCGGCGACGAGATTGGACTCAAGAGACTGGAAGCCAGGCCTGTGGCGACTCTCTCCCTGGAAGCCCAGGAACGCCGGGAACTCGCAGAACGCCAGTTCCGGGATCGAGACGATCGCTACCGCTAGACCCATAGAATATTTACAAACAGCCCGTCTGCCTGACGGGCTCGGCCACTCGGCCTGCTAGAAGATGTACGCAGGCCGTTTCGCCCCCTCTCCCACTGGCCCCCTGCACTTTGGATCGCTGGTTACCGCCCTGGCGAGCTTCTTGCGCGCCCGCCAGCAAAATGGGCGCTGGCTGGTCAGGATTGAGGACATTGACCCCCCAAGACAACCTGGCGACGCAATCGAGCGCATCCTTGGCTCCTTAATTGCCCATGGCCTGGACTGGGACGGGGAACTAACCTTCCAAAGCAAGCGTAGCGCTCACTACGAGCAGGCAATTGAACAGCTCCGCCTGTCCGGACTGATTTATCCCTGCGGCTGCAGTCGCAAGCAGATCAGGGATGCCGGGGCCAAGAATGGGGACGCTGGACTCGGGCTCATCTACCCGGGAACCTGTCGACGCTCACCGCCGTTAGAAAGCGATTCCCTGGCATTGCGAATCCGCGTGAATGATGAGGTCATTCGCTTCGATGATCTGCTCCAGGGCGCTCAGGAACAGAATCTGTCCAAGGCCTCGGGAGACTTCCTGCTCAGGCGTCGGGATGGCCTTTATAGCTATGCCCTGGCGGGCACTGTCGACGACATCCTGCAGGGAATAACAGAGATAATCAGGGGCGTGGACCTGCTGTCTGAAACCCCTCGACACATATATCTGACCCGGAAACTGGGGGTTGAAGTCCCGAGATATGGCCATGTCGCTGTAGCCGTGAACCCCGCTGGTCAAAAATTAAGCAAACAAAATCACGCCAGGGCGCTGAAGGATCACCGGGCTGGAGAAAACCTGGTGGCCGCACTGCGCTTCTTGAGGGTCCCAGTGGAGAATGACATGACCCGGTTACCCATCAGCGAAATTATCGACTGGGCAATTAGGAATTTCAGCCTGGATACGATGAAAGGGGTCGAATCCCAGCGTGTGAATTTCTGAGTTATTAGTGCGAGGCGTTTAGTGTACAATTTTGTGCACTGCCACTAAGGCTCTGAAACGACTACCACAGGCCGGAGCTTGGACGAGTTCGAAAACGGCACCCAAACAACTACTGAAATGCTGGATGTATCCATGAGCAAATCACGAATCATCAAGAAGTATCCAAATCGTCGGTTGTACGACACCGAAGAGAGTCGCTACATCACCCTCGCCGACATCAGGGGGCTGGTGATGCATAAGATAGACTTTGTGGTCATCGACAAGAAGAGCCAGGAAGACATTACTCGCAGTATTTTGCTGCAGGTAATCAGTGAGCAAGAGCAACTGGGTGACCCCATCATGAGCCGGGAATTTCTGGCCCATGTTATCCGCTCTTATGGCGATACGATGCAATCGATGGTAGGCAGCTACCTGGAGCAAAGCTTGAAATTGTTCCTGGATCAGCAACAGCACTTGAGAGACAGGATCAAGAGCGTTGTGGGAATCGATCCCCTGGGCGTTGTAGCCGGACTGGCACAGAAAAACTATCAGCTCTGGAAAGGCGTTCAGGAAGAGTTACTGCGAACCTTTGGCGGAAGCACGAGCCAGGAAGAGCCAAAACCCGCTGCACTGAAGGCGAAACCAAAACGCAAAGCCAAACCACGCACCAAGAAGAAGGTTCGTCCCGCGGCGAAGAAAGCCAAGTAATGTGCTGGGGGCCTCACGGCCCCCTTTTTCTTTCTGCATCAACGTATTATTCCGTAATGATAATCAGCAGCAGTTTCCATCCAGCTCCCCTGTTTAAAAACCGGCACTTGCAGACCATATTGCCAAACCTGGGCTCCCGGCGGGCCTACCGCGGGGTGCTGGAACGCGAAACCCTCGAATTGCCCGACGGAGATTTCCTGCACCTGGACTGGTTGAAGCAGGACCAGCCAGACCCGGAGCAGCCACTCCTGCTCTGCTTGCACGGACTGGAAGGATCCAGCCGGTCAAATTATGCCGGAGACCTGATTGGTGAGGCGCAAAAGGCTGGATGGAACGCAGTTGTCATGCATTTCAGAGGATGTAGCGGGGAACTGAATCGACTTCCCCGTAGCTACCATGGTGGCGACACAGCAGATCTGGCGTCTGTACTGAGCCATCTTCGACAGACAGGGCCAGCCCACAGGAAGGTTTTTGCTGCCGGCTACTCGCTGGGCGGGAATCTTTTGCTGAAGCACCTGGGGGAACAGGGAAGCTCTTCGGCCATAGACGCGGCAGCTGCAATTTCTGTTCCCTTTGATTTGTACGGGGCGGCGCTAACTGTCGACCAGGGCTTCTCCCGACGATACCAGGCTTACCTGATGAGAAAAATGTTGGGCCGGATTCGGGCAAAGAGCCACCAGGTAAAAGGACTTATCGATCTTGAGAAAGCCCTTAATAGCCAGAACTTCATCGAGTTCGATGAATATATAACCGCTCCTCTTCATGGATTCAAGGGTCACAGGGACTACTACAATCGCTGCAGCAGCATTGGATTCCTGAAAGACATCGGGGTGCCCACCCTGGTACTGCATTCCAGGGACGACCCATTCCTAAATCCGCGCTATTTGCCCACCGAAGATCAGATTTCTGATTCGGTAAGAGTGGAATACAGTGAACACGGTGGACATGTCGGTTTCATAGCACAAAAAAAACCGTGGCAACCAATGTTGTGGTTGCCACGGCGTATTTTGCAGCATTTCGGCGAGCAGCTTTAAGCTACTCCCGGAAGCAGCCCTTACTCAGTTGCAGCGGGGGCTTCTTCAAGTTCCTTCATGCTCAGGCGTACGCGGCCCTGACGATCCACTTCCAGGACCTTCACGCGAACCACGTCACCCTCTTTCAGGGCATCGCTGACTTTCTCAACCCGCTGGTGCGAGATCTGGGAAATATGTACCAGGCCATCCTTGCCAGGCAGGATCTCGACGAAGGCGCCGAAGTCCATCAGCCTCTGTACGCGGCCTTCGTAAATAGTGCCCACTTCCACTTCAGCTGTGATCAGGTCAATACGCTTGCGTGCTTCACGGCCTGAAGCGGAATCAACAGACGCAATCTTGATCGTGCCGTCATTTTCGATGTCGATGGTGGCACCGGTGGTCTCGGTGATCTCGCGGATCACGCTACCGCCCTTACCAATCACATCACGAATCTTCTCGGGGTCAATCTTGAACGTCATGATGGTCGGCGCCCAATCGGACATTTCTTCGCGAGGCGCAGCAAGAACCTTGGTCATTTCACCAAGGATATGCAGACGAGCAGCCTGGGCCTGGGCCAAAGCGTCCTGCATAATCTCTCGGGTGATGCCCTGGATCTTGATGTCCATCTGAAGCGCGGTGACACCGTCTTCTGTACCGGCAACCTTGAAGTCCA
>JBFFTZ010000063.1:0-10571 GCA_041571575.1 Gammaproteobacteria bacterium
AGAGTTCATGGCGCAAAAGGAGGCCTTTCTGCCGACCCAGGGGTGATTGGGGAGGATATTTTTCATATGATTTTAAAGAGTCAAAAGTCGCCTGGCTGCCAGCTAGCAGGGAAATTAACATGGATTCCTGCCAAAAAACCCCGAACCGAGTCACAGTCCGGTGATTTTTTTAGAGTTTTTTGTGTTTTTGGTCCCCGCACAAGCCCGGTTCGTCGAGGTCAAAACAATGGCTTTTTGACCTGCCTAGGTACGCGTCCGTATGGTTCGGTATGATCCACCCACATATCATTTCGGGTTTGAAAATCAGGCCCACCTTTTATTCAGAGGTTTTTATGAAACGTCTTGCTGTTGTCACAACCTGTTTCCTGGCCCTGGCGGTTGTCCTGTCGGCATGTGCGACGCGCCCGGAAGACCCATACCTGTGGCTCGAGGAGGTTGAAGGCGAAAAGAGTCTTGACTGGGTTGAAACGGAAAATGCCCGCAGCAAGGTGATCCTGGAAGGTCAGCCGGAATTCCAGGCCATGTATCAGGAAGCCCGTGAGGTCTTGAATTCCAGCGAGCGGATCCCGCTGGTTAGCATTCACGGTGAGTACGTCTACAACCATTGGCAGGACAGTGAGCACGTACGGGGCCTGTGGCGCAGGGCCAGCCTGGCCGGCTTCGGTGCGGGGGAGCCCCAGTGGGAGGTCTTGCTGGACATTGACGCCCTGGCCGAGAGCGAGGGGGAAAACTGGATTTTCTCGGGCGCCTACCCCTGCCTGGCCCCGGATTACAAGCTGTGCATGATTGCCCTGTCACGGGGTGGCAAGGACGCAACGGTTTACCGGGAATTCTCGGTTGAAGACAAGGCGTTTGTGGACGGGGGCTTCGAGTTGCCCGAGGCCAAGAGCCGCTTGGCCTGGGAAGATGAAAACACCTTGCTGGTGGCCACTGACTGGGGTCCCGGCAGCATGACCGAGTCGGGTTATCCGCGAATCATCAAGCGCTGGACCCGGGGTAGCGAACTGGCCGCTTCAAGCGAAATATATGCCAACAAGGTGACCGACGCTCTGCCTGCCTCGGTTACCGTGATGCGCGATGGTGATGCGCGTTACACCATGATCCATCGCTACATCACGTTTTTTGAGTCGGAGCACTTCCTGCTGGAGAAACAGGGCCTGCGCCAGGTTCCCCTGCCGCTGCACTCAAACGTTGCCGGCATGCTCCAGGGGCAGATCGTGGTGCGGGTAGACGAAGACTGGGCCCATGATGGCCAGGTTTTCACCCAGGGTTCGGTTGTCGCCATCAATCCGGCCGACTTCTCGACCGAATTGGTATATCAGCCCGCCAAGGGTGAGGCGGTTAGCGGGGTGCTGTTGGGTGACAAGATGGTTCACCTGCAGGTCCTGGATAACGTGATCGGACGAGCCAGGCAGGTGATCAGGGAAGACAGTGAGTGGAGGGTTCGTACCCTGGCGCTTCCTGATAACGGTGTGGTGAACCTGGTGTCTGTCAGCGGCGATGATGACAGCCTGCTGGTGAGTTTCGAGAGCCTGACGGTTCCCGACAGTCTTTACCTGGCAGACCCCGATGGCAGTCTGAATCAGGCCTATTCCCTGCCGGCGTTCTACGATGCCTCTGAGGTGGAGGTTTTTCAGCGATTTGCCATCAGCAAGGATGGAACACGGGTTCCGTACTTCGTCATGGGCCGCAAGGACGTGCTGGCCAAGGGTAATGCCCCCACCATCCAGTATGGTTACGGCGGCTTCCTGGTTCCAATCCTGCCCGAATACTATGACGAAAATGCACGTCCCCAGCATGGCGCCCTGGCCGGTCGCATGTGGGTGGCCAGAGGCGGTGTTCTGGTGCTGTCCAACATCCGTGGTGGTGGTGAATACGGTCCGGCCTGGCACCAGGCGGCCCTGAAGGAAAACCGGCACCTGGCCTACGAGGATTTCTTCGCCATTGGCGAAGCCCTGGTGGAGACAGGCGTGACCACCCCCGAAAAACTTGGCGCCATTGGTCGCTCCAACGGTGGCTTGTTGATGGGCGCGGTGCTGACCCAGCGCCCGGACCTCTATGCAGCCATTGATTGCGGCGTGCCCCTGCTGGATATGTTGCGTTATCACCTGCTACTGGCGGGTGCCAGCTGGATGGGTGAGTATGGCAATCCGGATGTGCCTGCCGAGCGCGCTTACCTTGAGACTTATTCTCCTTACCAGGCCCTAAAGCCAGGTGTGAAATATCCCGAGGTGTTTTTCTATACCTCCACCAAGGACGACCGGGTGCATCCAGGGCATGCCAGGAAAATGGCCGCCAGGATGCGTGAGTACGGCAACAGCTTTCTGATGTACGAAAACACGGAAGGTGGCCATGGTGGCGCGGCAAACCAGGATCAACTGGCTTACCGTGCAGCGCTGGAGTACGCCTATTTCAGCTTGAAATTGATGAAGTGAGATTTCGGCCACCGGAAGAGGGCGGCCAGGATTTGCAGTATTGGATCACCCGGAAGCCTGGCCCCTGAGTGGTCGGCAAACGGGCCCGATGGAACGGAGAGAGTAAGTGCATTATCGATTTTGGATAAAGGCCGGCCTGGTATTCGCGCTTGCCTTGATGTGGATATCACCGGCTGCCCAGGCCGCGCCCTACCGCTACCAGACCTCCGAAAAAGTGGTGGTAGTGGGGGATTCCCACGGTGCCTTTGACAGTTATTCAGCGCTACTGGCCGAGGCCGGACTGATTGATGGGCAGCTGAAGTGGTCCGGTGGGAAGGCAAACCTGGTGAGCCTGGGGGACTTCCTGGATCGCGGTGCGGATTCACGCAAGATTATGGACCTGCTGATGCGCTTGCAGAAAGAGGCGGGCAATAGCGGCGGAAAGGTGCATGTGTTGCTGGGTAACCATGAACTCATGAATCTGACCGGCGATCTGCGCAACGTCAGCGAGCAGGAATTTCTTTCCTACCAGGACCTGGAAGATCCAAAAGAACGCATGGCTGTCCGTGAGTACTTTGACCTGCATCCCGAAGAGCATCGGGAGTCGGGTTTTGACCAGCTATATCCCCCGGGTTTCTTCGGTCACCGCAAGGCCTTCTCCCGCGAGGGGAAGTACGGGCGGTGGTTGCGCACACTCCCGTTCCTGATTGTCATCAATGACCAGGCCTTCACCCACGGTGGCCTGCCCAGGTTGGTGGCGGAGCAGGGGCTGGAAGGCACCAATCTATCCATGGCTGAGTCAATTGCCCAGTACGACAAGTTGTGGGCCGTGGTCAGCAAGGACATCGGCCTGGTGTTGCCCGCGACCTTCAGGCAGCGTCCGCGCCTGTCCGCCGCGTCCACCTTGCCGGAGGCTGAAGAATTCAGGCAGCTTTACTGGGAGCCACTGTTTTCTCCAGAGGGTCCATTGTGGGCACGTGAAGACAGTATGTGCTTGCCCGTCACCGTGGAGGATACCCTGGACGCGTCTCTGGCGGCCCTGGGTGCCAGGCAACTGGTTGTAGGGCATACAGTTACCTTCAACAAGCGCATTTCCAGCCGAATGGACGGCAGGGTCATCATGATCGATACGGGAATGCTAAACAGTGTTTATACCGGGGGTATCGCTTCGGCGCTGGTGGTGGAGAACGGTAAGAGTTCGGCCTTCTACCTTGGACAGGGCGGGGGACACGAGATATTGCCCTTGCCCAGGCAGGTGGGTTCCAGGCCCGCTTCAATGAGTGATGACGAACTCGAGGTATTTCTGCGTGAAGCGGAAATCGTGCTCGTCGAAGACCTGGGTAGGGGAATTACCAAGCCAAAACGTGTGGTCCTTGAGCGGGACGGTATCCAGGTGTGGGCCATCTTCAAGGACGTTAGATATAAAGAACAACGAATGGGTATCACCATCATTGAATTCGCTGATCACTGGCGCAACGAAGTCGCCGCCTACAAGTTGGATCGGCTCATGGGGTTGGAGGCGGTTCCGGTCACCGTGGAGCGTGGAGTGGGAGGCAGGCGAGGCTCCTTGCAATTTTGGGTTCACGGGCTTGTGACCTGGAGAACGGTCTTCGAGGCGGGCAAAGTGCCGGGAAACTGGTGCGAAATGCGTCCCCAGTACCAGGTCCTGAAGGTATTCGATGCACTGGTTCACAACCTGGACCGGACCCAGGAGAACCTGGCATTTGAGAAGTCTGACTGGAAACTGATCCTGATCGATCATTCCCGAACCTTTGCAGCAAGGCCAAAAATTCTCGACAAAATTGAGTCCGAGTTCCTGGTGGTGACTCCTGCCATGGCGAAACGTCTTGAGGCGCTCACAGAGGAGTCGGTACTGGCCGCCACACGGCCTTACCTGAATCTGAGCCAGGTGCGCGCTCTCTTGACCAGGCGAGATATTCTTTTGCGCAGTTACCGTGGCGACTGACCGTGGTCAGTTGTACCTCAAACTTCCCACGTCGACTGACCTGCTTTTTTCGCCTATGAGCTCGATTGCGGCGCGGACTGAAATTCCGGTCGCGCCGCTTTTCGGGCGTAACCCTTGCCGGCGGATATGGCTATGGCCACCATAAGGAAGGCCAGCAGCATGTCGAAGAGCAGGAACTCGCGATGCCCCCAGCCGAGCAGGTTTGCCCCCACATACACGGTCGCCGCAGCCACCAGGTCCCCGCATCGGAAGAAGAACGTATCGATGGCGGTCTTCGCCTCGTATTTGGCTTCCCTGCTTGCGGGGAGCAACAGGGCATTTCTGCAGGTGTTGAGCAGCGAATAGTCCAGGCTCTTGATCGCAATGACGCCCCATTTCATTATTATCAGCACCGGTATTGCGGTCATGCCCAGAAAGGAAATTGCGAAAATCAACGGCGGTATGGCGACCGCGACTTTTACCCCAAAAAAAATGATGATTCGGGAAACGAGAAACAGTTGAATGGTGCTGCTGAGGATCGTTATCCAGGAAAACAGGTCGCCCATGAAGGCGGCGATCATGGCCTGTCTCTCGCCCTCGGGAAGCGTCAGGGAAAGCTGCACGACGTAATCCGACATTACGTACTCGCCGGTAGTGGTGATCCAGTTGAGCATCACGACCAGGGCGGCCAGGGTCAGCAGGTACTTGTCCTCGAATACCAGTCCGAGACCGCCCAGGGCTTTGGTAACAGTACTTGGCCCGCGGCTGATGTGTTTGGCCCGGGCGCTGGCAGGAACAGCGTGTCCGGCGTGCCGGCTCAGGGGCAATGAAGCAAGGAACAGGCCGGCCGATAACATCATGAGGCCGCCGGCCCCAAGCCAGGGGTACAGGAACTTGGCAATCTGGGCCCCCAGCAGACCGCCCACGGAAATGCCGAAGGCAATGATGGCAAATAGTCGCTGCCCCGCTCTCACGCTGAACAGGTCCGTGGCGTAGGCCCAGAATTGAGAGGTGACCATCACACCTACAGCGCCGGCGTATACATAAAAAGCGAAGCCCACATTCAAGCCCAGCTTTTCCAGGGCATAGAAAATCAATAGGCCCATTGCCAGCAGGAAGTACACGCGCTGTATCAACAGAGATTTTCTCTGCATACGGAACAGCATGCCGTAAAAGGGAAGCAGGATAATCAGCGCCAGGGCCTGTGCCCCTGTGGCGTATGTGCGGAGGGCCGCGTCGCCTTCGGTGAGAATAAGGGCCTCGCGAACCGGCTTGAGAAGGTAGTACGCCAACATGATTACGGTAGCGTTAAGAAGCAGCCACGCGATCACCCGACCTTCGCCCGGGCGAACAGTTGTAAACAAGGACAGCAGTCGTTCGAATGGCGACAAGCGAAGGGGTTCTTGGATCATATGTTACATTTTTAAGTGAGCACTTTCGGCGTGGCGAGGTAAATCCTAGCAGTTCCGGTAAATAAATGCGCAAGCCTGAATCAGAAAAATCGGACAATATTTGTTTAGAAAAATTCTTGAAATCAACCTAGACTCTAGACCATTCGAAGAATGTTGCGAGCAAGGGTTCAGTTGATCGGCCACGGAGGGGGCAGCCATTAAACTCTTAACCAGATTATATTTGCTAGCGATTTTCGCCTTGCCGGCCATGTTGCCCGGGGTGAGTTGGTCCACTGAGTCGGTAGAGTCGGTCGCTGAGTCGGTAGAGCCGGTCGCTGAGCAGACTGCAAAGAAGATCACGTATAGATACAGCGATGTGGAAAGAGTCGTTGTAGTGGGAGATATCCACGGCGCCCACCAGGCCCTTGTGAAAGTGCTGAATAAGTCCGGCCTGATTAATGAAGAGGCCATGTGGGTCGGAGGCAAAACTCACCTGGTGAGTCTTGGTGATTTCCTGGACAGGGGGGCTGAGTCCAGGAAGATCATGGATCTGTTGATGTCGTTGCAGGAACAGGCGATGGCTGCGGGTGGCCAGGTTCATGTCCTGATTGGGAATCATGAACTCATGAATATGACCGCTGATACCCGTGATGTGAGTGCCGCCGAATTCAATTCCTACCAGGACCTGGAGACGCCCGAGATAAGGGAGGCGGAACAGCTACGTTACGAAACCCTGTTGCCGGAAGAGAGAACGGCAAGTTTTGATGAAAAATATCCCCCCGGGTTTTTTGGTCACCAGGCGGCAATGTCGGAAACCGGAAGCTACGGTGCCTGGTTACGCAGCCTGCCCTATATGATTGTGATTAACGACATGGCCCTGGTGCATGGTGGCGTTCCCCAGATGGTCGCGGATTTGGGCCTGGAAGGGACCAATCAGAAGCTGGGTGACATGTTCCGCGCCTACCAGACAAGCTGGAATGCGTTGGCGCGGACTCTGGGTAAAGAGGGCTACGTTAACTACGATGAGAAATTTGATATCGCCAAGGCGCTTCCCGAAGAAGTGGGTGGAGAATTTCTTGCCGCCGCTCATGCGGAACTGTTCTCTCCGGATGGCCCACTATGGTCGCGGGAAAATTCCTTGTGTGTTCCGCTGGCCGTGGAGGATACCCTCCAGGCGGCGCTGACCAGGTTGGGTGTAAATCGGGTGGTGATAGGCCATACGGTGACCCCGGATAATCTCATCAGGACGCGTTTCGAAGGCAGGGTAGTCATGGTGGATACGGGCATGCTCTCCAGCGTTTATGAGGGAGGGAGAGGCTCGGCCCTGGTCGTAAAGGGCGGAAATCTTAGTGCTATTTACGAAGACCATCAGGTCCCTGCGGATGTGCTGGAAATGCCTCGTCGCGTGGGCAATCGCCCCGGCGGAATGACGGATGACGAGCTTGAGCAGTTCCTGATGACGGCGAGAATTGTGAAATTGGTGGAACTGGACGTAGGCGTCACCCATCCGATTCGTGTTGACCTGGAGCAGGACGGTGTCAAATTAAGCGCGGTATTTAAAGACGTGAACTTCAAGGAGGTTCGCAAGGGTCGGAGAATCGAGGCCATGGGTGATCGTTGGCAGCACGAGGTTGCCGCCTACGGCATGGATCGCTTGCTTGATCTGAGATTGGTTCCGGTAACGGTCCCGCGGGTCATCGATGGAAGAGAAGGCTCGCTGCAGTTCTGGGTGGAAGGCCTGGTCAACCAGATTGATATGCAAGAGCAGCAATTGACACCTGGTCCCTGGTGTCTGATTGTTCCCCAGTATGAATTGCTCAAGGTATTCGATGCCCTGATTTTCAATCAGGATCGGACCCAGCAGAACCTGACTTTCGATTCGCGCTATTGGAGGATGGTCTTGATTGACCACTCCCGATCTTTTGAATCTGCCAACACTTTCCCGATGAATGTAAAGAAGAGCCCGTACCTGGTGGTGCGTCCTGCGGTAGCGAAAAGACTGGCCACCCTGACCGAAGATAATGTGAAAGTCGCAACCCGCGGTTACCTGAAGCCAATTCAGGTCAGGAAGATTATGGCCAGACGGGACAGATTGCTGAAATCTCACCTGGCCGAAGACGAATAAGACAACTGGCGATTTTAATCCAGGAGAAGCCTCTGTTAAGCGTTAAGCGGCTGGATTAGTCGTCGATAGTAAGCTTGAAAGTCTGGCTGGTGAACAGGCCATCGTAATCCGTTGCGATGACGCGTATTACCAGTTCTTCCCGGTGTCCCGCCGGGGGAGTTGCCTCGATAATGTGCTTGCGCTTGTCTAGGCGCAGCCAGGCTGGCAGGGCCGATCCACAGTGCAACTCGGCGCGTATGGTCAGCACTTCTCCGGGGTCATCATCCAGGAATGCATTGGATGGAATGACATGGTGAGTGCATTTTCCTGAGCAAATTGTGGCGTTGGGTATTTTTTCCCCGACGAACGGGGCGGAATTGAACGCTGGCAGGGCAATGCGCTGGGCATAGGACTTGCCGATATACAGTGACACCACCAGCATACACGCGGCCAGTATGATATTCACAATAATGAACTCACTGTGATTCCAGCGCAGAAATTCAACACCGATCAGCACGGTGAAGGCAGAGAGCAGGTCGCCGAAGCGAAAAAACAGCGTGTCTATTGCCGTTTTTCCCTCATATTTAACTGACCTTGACGTGGGAAGAAGTAGCGCGTTTCTGCACGTGTTTAGCAGTGAATAATCCAGGCTCTTTATCGTAATGACCGCCCACCGTGTTACGGCCAGAAGCGTCAGTGCCCCCATAAACATGTAGCTGACAACGAAAATCGCCGGGGAGACCGCCAGCGCTACCCTGATCCCGAATTTGATGATAATCCTGGACACAAAAAGCAGCTGGAATAACGCGCTGAGCAAGGTCACCCAAAACATGATCCCGGCCTGGAATTTGCCAATCCAGAGCTCCCTGTCGACCTCTGGCATCGCCATGGAAGCATTTTTGATGAAATCGTTCAATACGAATTCACCGGTTGCACCTGACCAGTTTAATAACACCACCAGGACTGCGATGGACATCAGGTAGCGATCTTTCATTACCAGTGCGAGGCCGCCGAACAATTTCTGGACAGAGTCCGCCTGGGCATCCAGTGGGGGTGGGCGGCTCTCGATCGGTACCGAATCATTGGAGAGCTTTGATAGAGGTAGTGTCGATGCAAACATAAGGGCTGCAGCAATCAAGAGCCCGTCGGCGCCAATAAGATCGAGTAATTGTTTCGCCAATATCGTCCCGGATAGTGCGCCCAGGCTGATTCCCATTCCAATTACGGCGAACAGTCGTTGACCGGTCTTTGGGTTAAGCAGGTCGGTGGCAAATGCCCAGAACTGGGACGTCACCATAACGGCCATGATTCCGCTCCAGATAAACAGAACGAAGCCGATATGGAAGTCCATTTGATGAGCGATGAAAAACGGAATGAGACTGAGTGCCAGGATAAAGTTGATCCGTTGAATCAACAGTGACTTGTCTTGCAAGCGAAACAGCGCGCCGTACAGTGGCAGGATAAAAATTAGCAAGGCCGCCTGGATTCCGGAAGCATAGCTTCGCAGCGCGGCGGAACCTTCCGTAAGAATAAACGTCTCCCTGGTCGTCCGAACCAGGTAATACGCGCACATGAGCAGGAATGCATGTAGCAGAAGCCAGCCTACACTTCGGCCTTCACCGGGACGAATCGTGGTGAACAGATTTATAAATTTTTCGAACGAGGTCAGTTCGGATTTATTTACTAGCACGTCGCTTCCTTTGGCCGGGTTCCTGGTCTGCACGCCCGGTAGATGGCGTCCGAATATGCCCACCCCGGGCATTGTTCAAAACGCTTACCTCCCGCGAGAAGTCTTGGTTTATCCTTGCAACAATACTGCATAACCCAGATTCCGCAATAGCCTGTTGCCATTTGTTTGTCGGCTTGAAAGGTTAGGAGATCCAAGAGCAGCAAGCAGCAGTCCCGGGATTCGATTCTGGTTTGGCAGACTGGCTCTGGAAAAGTTCCCGACCGCAGTTAAAGGCCGGCTATTCGGTAATGAAGTTGGGCTCATTGCTGGAATTGCGTACCGAGGGGGCTATACTGGTTTTCAAGCAGAGCAAATTATTTGCTGCTGCCGAGGGTGTTTTGGCGTGAGTTTCACGGTCAGAACTTTCCATTAATTCCACATAGCAGGTAGAAAAAATGTCGAAAGAACTTACCGCACTAGAGCGCGCGTTCAAGAATGCCGAACGTGAGTTTGTCAGGGTTTCTCAAAAAACCTTGAAATCTCTGGACAGGGAGTCAAAGAAAGTAGCCCGTGATCTTCAGCGAGCCAAGACCCGTGCAGAGCGTTATAAGAACGATGTCATGAAG
Organism: Gammaproteobacteria bacterium; assembly: GCA_041571575.1. GTDB lineage: Bacteria > Pseudomonadota > Gammaproteobacteria > Steroidobacterales > BM003 > CAKZML01. Next base: position 10,150 of record JBFFTZ010000063.1, read on the forward strand.
AAATCAGAGAAGCTCGCCAAGACTTCTGCTGCCAACGCCAAGAGGCAATTGCGCTCCCAGATCAAGAAGATGGACAAACTCTTGAATGAAGCCATGGATGAAGTCGAGGCGCACAAGATTAACCTGACGCCGCTGCGCGCGCAGCTGAAGAACGCTCGCGCTTATGCCATGAAAGCAACTCACCTGAGCAAGGCTGTCAGCCAGAAGGAGAAGGAGCTCGAAAAGAAGGCCAGCAAGAAGAAGCCGGCCAGCAAGAAGAAGGCAGCCAGCAAGAAGAAAGTAGCCAGCAAGAAGAAAGTAGCCAGCAAGAAGAAGGTAGCCAGCAAGAAGAAGGTAGCCAGCAAGAAGAAGGTAGCCAGCAAGAAGAAGGCAGCCAGCAAGAAGAAGGCAGCCAGCAAGAAGAAGGTAGCCAGCAAGAAGAA
>JBFFTZ010000064.1:0-10430 GCA_041571575.1 Gammaproteobacteria bacterium
CGAACAGGCCTTCACGTGTCGGCGCAGCCGCCCGCAGACCTATGTCCGCGTCGTGCTCAAAGTGCTCCCAGCTCGGTTTTCGCATCCTTATCGAATCTTATTCGCTGAGCTATCGCCGGTAAATAAGGGGTAGTCCATAGCACAGCGCCACCGCTGGCGTGCACCTGTGTACTGGTGCGAGTAGCCAAAACACCGCGATTCGGCTGTTCGGGGGACATGGAATCGTCGTCATTCTCAAAATACATCTGGAAATCAGAGCTTTGGCATGGGCGCGCTCATTTCGCCCAGGAACAAGATATTGGCGATACGTGGAAACCGGTATCCAGCGCGGCAGCGATACTGCGAGGGCACCCCTGCAACCGCAAGTGCGCAAATGAAACTCAATCTCTGGAGAATTTGACTGGGGAGAAGATGTATCCCCGGAAGTATCCCCGGACCAATCAGAGATGCCTGACTGGTCCGGGACATATCCTGAAATATCAGGAACTTGTTTGGTGCCGGCACGAGGAGTCGAACCCCGGACCTACTGATTACAAATCAGTTGCTCTACCAGCTGAGCTATACCGGCCTATGCGCTGAGGAGAAGCGATTATTGTTACTTTTGCCCAATCTATCAAGGGCAATGTAGGCGATGCAGCACAACTTCGGGCTGGCAATTGAAGCGCACATCCAGCAGGGAGCACCCGGCGCCCACCGAGGTATAGCCTTTCAGACTCCCGTACTGCCAGTTCCCCGACGCAAGCCCGGCAGGACAGCGTGCATTCTTGTACAGCGCTTTTCCGCCGGGTAGCGCAATTTGTCCGCCATGAGTGTGGCCACACATCAGGAAGTCCACGTCTGCGCTCTCCGCCACCCGATAGATCTCCGGTGAGTGGGCGAGCAGAATCCGGGTAATTCCGTGGGGAACCGCAGTAAGGGCCTTTTCCAGGTCATCCGTTTGGAAAAAATGCGGGTCATCCACACCCACCAGGTAAATATCCTCTTCGTCACGCCGGATCGGCACCGAGGCGTTGTACAAAAGCTCGTACCCCATGGCGAGCATGTCGGGAATCATTTCCGAGCTGTCATGATTGCCCAGCACCGCGTATGCATCGCCCTTCAAGGCCTCGCGCAGTAAAGACAAACCCATCAGCGATGGCCTGACATCACCCTTGGTATGAAAGCGGTAATCACCCGTCAGCACGCACAGGTCATATTCCAGGGGGGCAATCACTTCCGCCAGGCGGGGGGCAAAATCCGGGCGTGAATCCAGGTGCGGGTCGGAAATCTGCAACACGGTGAACCCGTCAAAGCTCTTGGGAAGCCCGGGCAAGGCCACGGGATTTTCCCTGACCCCGATATCCATGGCGTTACGACGCCCCCGGTCCAGCATGCCGGTAATCTTGAGCAAGCCGCTGAGCAGGGACTCGGACAACAGGGAGTTTTCAGGATGAAAGAATGTCGTGCCGCCGCCAAACACCCTTTCATCAGAATGTCCTCTTTCCAGATTCTTGCGCCGGTTCATGGATTCATCCTGGCCATAGTCCACCAGGACCTCCCGGCCAGCGGTCAGCGGATTCTGATCATCCAGTTCATTAATTGGCATCGGCCTTTTCACCCTGGACTTCCACCTCACACTCTGTCGCAGCAAAGGAAAGTGACGAATTATCAGAGACGCTCAGGAGTTTGGCATCGAAATCCTGCAGCCTTGGCAGTTCCAGGTTGATGAAAAATACGCTGACTGAGCGATCCACCACACCAATACGGGCTGCCATGCCGGTCCCCTCCATCTGTTCCAGTCGACGTTGCGCTCTGCTTTCCTGGCTGAACAAGCCCAGGGCAATGGCATTGCGATCCTCGCCACTGCCCACTATATAAGCATCCTTAATGCCCCGCGAGGCCAGCTCGCTCAAGGCCTGGTTGGCAGAGTTGCGGTCACGAAATGGCGGGATATAGACCCAGTAGACCGGCCGGGACACCTGCCGTTCATTGACCACCGGATTGAAGGCCGACAGAGAAAGCTCCTCTATCGCTGCCCGGGCCCCTTCCTCGTCGTCAAACGGACCAAGATTCGCACACACCCCCGGTGCAGGTTGTTCAACGGGAACGGCTTCCGGCTCGGGCGTCAAGGCTTCGTCTTGGGCGGCATCTTTGTCCGCCATCAGCGGATCAGCAATTTCGCCTGCCCCCTCGGCAAGCGATTCCGGTTCATCGGCAAGCTCCGCGAAAGCTTCCCTGGAAGCCAACTCCAGTGCAGGAATGTTTTGATAGGAGTCCCGGGGAGCTTCTGGTTTGTTTTCTTTCAGCAAATACTGCCAACCAAAGAACAACAGGTTCGCTAACAGCAGGGTGAGGACTACAAGTCTCACAATTCTTTCTCCGCAATCATATTCAATCCTTCCAACACCAGTTCCGGCACCACAAGACAGGGCACCTGGCACTGGCCGGCCAAAAGTTCGGCATCACCACCGGTCAATATCAGCGCGGGCTCATGGCCACACACCTGTGCCAGTTCCCGCACACCCCGTTCGGCCAACGCCGCCAGGCTAAACACGCTGCCCGATGCGATGGCCCCGGCAGTGCTCCTGGCAAACAGGCCCTCGTCATCGCCCCTGCTGCGTTTTGCATGGAGATCAATGTCGCTGGTGTCCGTTCTCAGGCTGGACTGCATCAATCCTACCCCTGGGGCAATGACGCCGCCAAGATGACGGCCGGTACTGTCCACCGCATCAAGAGTGCAGGCCGTTCCTGCATCCACCACGCAAACCGCTTCGCCCACCCGCGCAAACGCGGCGATCATAGCTATCCAGCGATCCACTCCAAGCAAAGCTGGCTGTCGGTAACCATTGGTCAATCCCAGGCAGTGCTCCCGGGTTTTCTCAAAGTGCCACCCTTTCTCCGCCAGATTCGGTGCGGCGCGACGCAGAGCGTCCTCAAGAGATTGGCCAGCCACGTTGGCCACCCATATCGCTTCGGGCACATCGCCCAATTCATCCAGCAGGGCGCCGACGCCACCTTGCCGGACATCGTCACGAGACATACTCCCCGTGCGCTCCAGGCCCTGGCCCCGGGACACCGCCCATTTCAAGCGGCTGTTACCTGCGTCAATCAGCAGTCGCATCCACCGGCCTCACTGATACTTCCCCAGCAACACATTGCACTTCCTCACCGTCCACCATCAATCTAAGGGCACCCGAATCATTCACACCCAGGACGGTTCCCTGTAACACGCCACCCTCGCCGTGCACACTCACCCGTCGCCCCGTCAGTCCATCCAGTCGTTGCCACTGCTCGCGCAGACCGGCGAAGCCCGATTCAGGAAAGGCCAACAGTATATCCGTTAGCGAGGTCAGTACGGCGGCGGCCAGTACATTTCGACCGGGTACGCGATCAGGCGCTACGGCGGCCAGGTCAACCGGGGCACCACCCCAACCAGTAGAAATCTTCCCGGCCAGGACGCCCAAGTCCAGGTTCAATCCCAGGCCGATCACCACGTAGGCCGAACCATTGCCATCGCTGCGCATTTCCACCAGCAGTCCGGCGAGCTTGCGGTCCCGCCACATAAGGTCGTTGGGCCACTTGATGGACACGCCTTCCACGCCCAAGTCCTCCAGGGCGCGCACCACAGCTACCCCACACGCCAGGCTCAAGCAGGACATGTCCGGCAATATCCCTGGGAAGTGCCAAGCCAGCGACAGGCAAAGACTTCCGGTAGGCGGGGCCATCCATTGCCTGCCGCGTCTCCCGCGTCCGGCGGTCTGTATCTCTGCCAGGCAGGCCCTGCCCTCGCCGATCTCGCACCGGGGTTGTTTGAGCAGCCATGAGTTGCTGGAGTCCACCTGTCCCAGGACCTCCACCACCCCAAGTCGTTTCGCAACATGGGGGGGCAGGTCACCGGATATTCGCGACGCATCCAGTAGTTCAAACGGACGGGGAAGACGGAAGGTATTATCGGCGCCATGCATCACCTGCAGACCCGCTCCCTGGAGCAAGGCCAGCGCATCCAGCACCTGGTCTGGAGAAATCTGCAATTCGACGCCAAGCCCGGCCGCGTCGAATTGGCGACCGCTGGACAGCAACTGAATCAGTCGATATCCACGGCTCCAGGATTCATGATATTCCGGCACTGGAGTCTCCAGGTCACAGTCATCCCCTCAGGGCGCGTCTAGTCAAGACTTCTTGCGTAACAGGGCTCGGGGGAACATGCAGTGCTCGGTCCCCTCGCGAAGTCTCTGGATATTGCTTCGATGAGTAAACACCAGGAACACCGCGCAGGATGCGGTGAAAATGAATAACGGTATTTGAGAATCCCGGAGGCCCACCACGAGCATATACATGGGCGCGGCAAGTCCTGCGCCTATGGTGGCGATTCCCACATAGCCAAACAGCAATAACACCACCACCCAGGCAAGCAGTACCGGCAGCAACAGTATCGGAGCGAGAGCGATATAGGCGCCTATCATGGTTGCCGCACCCTTGCCCCCTCGAAATCCGTGCCACAGCGGGTAGCAATGACCTAACACAGCCGCCGCCCCGTACAAGGCGGGGCCAATCACAAGGTCCAGCTCCGGGGTGCTGGCCAGTCCGGGTAGCAACAGCCCCGGCAGGATCCAGGCGGGCAAAAACCCCTTACCCACATCAATAAACACCGTGTTGAGGGCGAACACTACGCCCTGGGTGCGAAACGCGTTCGTGCCTCCCGCGTTACCGCTTCCGGTTTTCCGGATGTCCACACCGCCGTAGAGGCGCCCGACCAGCAGCGCGCCGTTGATCGATCCCAACATGTAGGCCAACAAGGCCTTGATCATTAATTCAAGCATGTACCTTCCGGATTGTTTGGCGTCCTGTCACGGCAAAACACTGATTCTAGCACTTCGGATTTAGTGTAATTGCGAAGCTACAGTGTAAGCTACGTCAAAATCAACGTAAGTCAAAAGCCAATGCCCCATCCCCACCTGCACTTGATACTCAACCCCAAGGCCGGCCATCGCAAGGCCCACTCCCTGGCAGGTTCCATCGAAAGCGAACTGGTGAGCCTGGGTCTGGAAGTCACCGTCGCGCAGAGCAATGGTCAGGGACACATCACCGAACTGGCCATGCAGGCCGCGGACGCCGGCCATGCAAATATCGCTATTGCCGGTGGCGATGGGTCCTTGTGTGAAGCAGTAAATGGACTGATGCGCAGCCAGTCGGAGCCCGCACTGGGCGTGATTCCTGTAGGTACCGGCAACGACTTCGTCAAGACCGCAGGCCTGCCATCTGACTGGCAGGGCGCCTGCCGGGATATTGCCCAGGCGTGCCGCGGTGATCGATCCCTCCCCAGGGTCGATGTAGGCGTGTGCAACGGACACTATTTCATGAACTGCCTGGGAATAGGCCTGGATGCCCGAATCGCCCTGGAGGCGAACAGACTGAAACATTTCGGTGGTCACACCGTATACATGATTGCGGTATTGAGAACGCTGTGGAAAGGCATACCCCGGCCAATGGCGCGGATTGAGTGGGAAGGCAACAAACTCGAGCAGGAAACCTGCCTGATCACTGTATGCAACGGCCAGGTAGTGGGCAGCATGTTCCGAATGGCGCCAAATGCCCGTGTCGATGACGGTCTCCTTGACGTTGTAATCGCCAGGGGCGTGAGTCGCCTGGAGGCTCTCCCACTAGTACACAGGGTGATTGCGGGCACTCACGAAGGCCTGGCGAAAATTCGCACTATGCAGACCCGCCAGATTTCGATTCACCTTGATGAACCCACCCCTGTCGAGGCCGACGGGGAACTTATCGCCGAGGGCGCCATGGCCCTGGAAATCAACCTCATCCCTGGCGCGCTGGCGCTGCTCTCTGCCCGGAAATAACCCTCTCTTATCGAGATACTCTTGACATGAGAGCTGATCTATTATATTTAGATAGTTGTCTAACTATTGAAATGTAAATCATGTCACAACAAAGCGCATTTAAGGCCCTGGCGGACCCTACCCGGAGAGAAATTCTTCGCCGCCTGAAGAAAGGCTCGGCGACGGCAGGAGAACTGGCTGAACAATTCCCGATAACCCGTGCTTCGTTGTCACATCATTTCGGTGCGCTGAAAGCCGCTGGACTGATACGCGACGAGCGCCGCGGCCAGCACAGAGTCTACTCATTAAACACCACGGTCATGGAGGAAGTGGCCGCACTGGTACTTGATGTGGTTGGCAAGCCAGCCAGCGGCAAACGGAGCAAACGGTCATGAACAATCGCATCACCCACATCATCTGCCTTGGATTGATCCTGGCCATCTTTGTCGTAGCGGCCTGGCTCTATCCTCAACTTCCCGAGTCGGTACCCTCTCACTGGAATGCCCAGGGCGAGATTGATGGCTATATGTCCAAGCCGTGGGGCGTGTTCCTGATGCCAATCATTACGCTCGCCATCTACCTGATGTTCTTCGCCTTGCCGCTGATCTCTCCACACGGCTTCCGAATGGAAAAATTCACCGGCGTGGTGCGGGTATTTCAAACGGTGATGGTCCTGTTCATGAGCCTTGTTACCGTAACCACCTTGCTGGCAGCCCGCGGTGATGCGGTCCCGCTCAGCAACATTACCCTGGGTGCCGTGGGCATGTTATTGGTAGTGCTTGGCAACTACATGGGCAAGATTCGAAAGAATTTTTTTATCGGCATCCGTACTCCGTGGACCCTGGCCAGCGACGAGGTATGGGCACGTACTCACCGACTGGGGGGCTGGACATTCAGTATCTCCGGTCTGCTCATGATGATTGCCAGTTTCACCAGCGCCAACGCCCAGATCCTGATCTGGATTTGTGCCGGCGCAGCTCTGATACCGGTACTGTATTCCTTCATCCTCTACCGAAAACTGGAAGGACTTGGACCCGACACGGAGGACTCCTAGCCCGGGCTAACCCCAGTGGCCGCCCAAGGACGCACCAGTTTAATCAGTCGCCGGTTCCTCGACGCGTTCTCCGAGCAAGCGCAACGTGACTCCCAGGACCACAGCCGAGATCAGGAACGACAACCACCAGGGAAATCCATACCCGGTTGGCACGGTACCGAGCAACAGGGCAATAGCGCCGGCAAGCAATGCATAGGGCATCTGGGTGCGTACATGCTCAATGTGATCACATCCCGAGGCCAGGGAAGACAATACCGTCGTATCAGAAATCGGGGAACAGTGATCACCCCAAACCGACCCGGTCAGCACGCAGGAAATCGCCGAATACAGGATAAAGTAATGCGCGGGGTCCGCCACACCGCCAGACTGAAGAACAGCCCAGCTCAGGGGCACGACCAGGGGCAGCAAAATACCCATTGCTCCCCAGCTGCTTCCGGTAGCGAAGGCGGTGAGTGCAGACAGAATAAACACGATCGCAGGGAGCAATTCATAGGGTATGGCAGAACCCAGGATCGCCATAAGGAAATCCGCTGTGCGCAACTCGCCGCTGATATCCGACAGCGCCCAGGCGAGGATCAGGATAATCATCGCAATGAATGTGAAGCGTGCCCCGGTGACCCATGCCTCCACGATTTCCTCAAGACTCATCAGGCGTTGCACAGCGGTCATGACCGCCGCGGTAAAGACCGATAACAAGGAGGCCCACATCAAGGCCCTGTAGGAATCGGCCGTCCCGATAATCTCGTTGATCGTGTCACCCTCTCCGGTGACATACAGGCCAATCATGATCGACGACGCCATCACAGTGACGGGTATCACCGCGTTAATCGCCCTGGGCTTGATACCTGGTTTTACTTCCAGGCTGGCCTCGTCGTTTCGAATACCTGAAGACACGTTGGGCGGATTCACCTCACCGGTCAGGCGGGCGCGGCGCTCCGCCGTCAGCATGGGCCCAAAGTCCCTACCGGAAAGAATAATGAGCAACACCAGTAGAATCGCCAGGAACGGATAGAAACTGTAGGGGAGTGAATGCAGGAATATCGAGTAGGGCTGCATGGACAGGCCGTCCAGCTTGGACACGGCATCTCCGATCAAGCCGACCTGGTAACCAATCCAGGTCGTGACCAGCGCGACCGTCGCCACCGGAGCGGCGGTAGAGTCTACAATATACGCCAGCTTTTCACGGGAAATTTTCAGCCGGTCAGTCACCGAGCGCGACGTATTACCAACGACCAGGGTGTTGGCATAGTCATCAAAGAAGATCACCAGGCCCAGGAACCACACCGCCAGTTGACCCCGCCTGGCGTTGTTAGCACCCCGGATAATGAAATTCACTATGCCCCGCATGCCGCCATTACGCGAAATTATGCCCACCATACCGGCGACCATGAAGGTAAACAGAATGATGGTCGCATGATCCCTGTCAGCCATGGCATTGGTGACAAAAATCTCAAAGCTGGCAAGCAACCCGACAAAGGCTCCCTTTAAAGTAAGTCCCTGCAATGCCCAGGCTCCCGCCCACAGCCCTATGATCAGCGCAGGCAAGACACTGCGCAGTGCCAGTGCAATGCCGATGGCCAGCAAGGCCGGCAACAGGGAAACCCAGCCAGGTATCACCGGAACCTGGGCGGTCTGAATCTCCTTGCCCTGATAACTCAGGGAAAACTGTAACGGTGAGGACTGGTCCGTTTTGACATCGTCAAATACCGCCTCGCCACGAACACCGGTGGCGTAACGGACTTCTCCGTTTACCTCCAGGGTCAGTTCCCGGGCATCCAGATCTTGAGAGTCAGTCACCGAAATATCGTAGGCAATCCCTCTAAGCAGGACCTGGGGAAGTTCCAGTTCCGCTGCCCGGGACTGGGGGCTGCACAGTAGAAGTATTGCGAACAGTCCACCCGCAACGGCGGTCGCCATACTCCGGCCATGGTCTCCCTGATGCATCCGGTCCCCCCTCAGAATAAATTATTATTTCTTTGTATTTTTGTGTGTGCGGAAATTCTCTGGCCTTGAAACCGGGTAATCCCGGGGACCTCGCCAATTCGGGCAGCGTCTACCGTAACACGCCGTGTCGGCATTGGGTCGAAGCCTGCACAACCAGTTGGCCAAAATATTCCAGGCCCCGGGGCGCCATACGGGCGGTCGGGCCACCCAGACTCAAGGCGCCCTCCACTTCACCCATGGGGTTGTACAAGGGCGCGGCCACAGCGCTGTAGCCCTCTTCAAGTTCTTCCGAGGCAGTGGCATAACCCAGTGTGCTGACCGAATCTGTCTGCCGCTTCAGGGCCTCTCGCGAAACAATTGTCTTGGCGGTAAAGCGCATCAAGGTCTCGGGCAGTAGCTCCCAGAGTTCCGGCCGGGTCGCCAGCAAAGCCTTGCCAGAAGAGGTGGCGTGTACCGCCCAGCGACTACCGATATTGCCGGCCGCCGAGACCAGGTGTCCAGTGGGTAATTCGTCCAGGATCAGTATGTGACCTTCTACCGGAATCTCCAGGGTAGCTGTCTCGCCGGTTTGGCGTCTTAGCCACTCCAGCGCAGGTCTCACCCGATCCCTGAGATCGTTGCTTCGCAGGGCCCTGGCGCCCAGGTCCAGAAGCCCGATACCCAGCTTGTATCGACCGTTGCGCTCGTTCCTGGCGATCAGCTCTTCACTCTCCAGAGCACCCAGCAAGCGATGGGCAGTGGTCTTGGTGAGCGCCATGCGTTTACACAATTCGGAGAGAGACAATTCAGGATCATTGTCAGTGAATGCCTTGAGCAGCCCGATCGCCCGAACCGCCGCTTGTGTGCCTTTGGGTGCAGCCATAAACCACATTATGGGATGGCAAGTCACATATTGAAAGCTTTGGTAGAAGATTCTGTATCAGTATTTGTCTTGAAAATCGGACCACCAGCTCAGCAGGCCTGGGGACTGTGGGTGAGAGCACAGCGCGGCGCCGAATCCAGGGGCTACAGCCCCGGCATGTACCAGCCCAGGGAAAGCGCAGTGTGGGCCTTCGACGACTGGCACCTGGGATTTATGGGGCTGTATTCGCTCCCGCGCCAATAAAAAAACGGAGCCCATCGGGCCCCGTTCCATTTTGACCTGGCGACATAGAAGCGCCGGCCCGCAAGCTAGGGCTGGCGAATCACCTTGCCACCCAACATGACAAACCCGACGCGCTCCAGCGCCGAAATATCCTCCAGGGGGTTACCCGGCACGGCGATGATATCAGCCAACTTGCCCTGCTCCAGGGTCCCCAGCCTGTCATCCCACCCCAGGACTTCGGCGCCCAGGCTGGTTCCCGCCTTGATCGCGTCCATAGGACTCATTCCCGCCTCGATTAACAAAGCGAATTCCCTGGCATACAGTTTGGCCGGCACCAGGTAATTACCAAAGTCCACGCCCACTGCCACTTTCACACCACCCTTGATTGCCGCGCTGACATTAGCCAGCGCCTCGGCACGGTATTTCCTGGACAGGGCCACCATCTTGGCCTGGGCCTGGCTGTCAGCCATTTCTTCAATGTAGTAGTCACCGATATACAGGGTTGGCACCAGGTAGGTCCCCCGCTCGGCCATCA
>JBFFTZ010000065.1:0-10397 GCA_041571575.1 Gammaproteobacteria bacterium
AAAGCGCCGTTAATGCGGGGCCAGACGGACGGCTGGTAGCCTGCGGCACCGGCGCGACCGGCGCCATCGACAAGTTCCAGCAAATTGTCGGCGTGGCTCTCGCCCCCGCCACTGCGGAAAACCTGCGCCAGGAACTCAAGGGTTTCCTGGGTGAGGAAGGTCTGGAAAAGTTCCGCGCTCATCAACGCTCTCACGAACCGGTGGTATTTGTCGGGCCCTACGAACACCATTCCAACGAAGTGTCCTGGCGCCAGGGACTGGCCACCGTGGTAGAGGTCAACCTTGCCGAGGACGGCGGGGTGGATATGGAGCACCTGGAGGAACTGCTCCAGGAACCGGAATACCAGGGTCGGCTGCGTATAGGTTCGTTCTCAGCGGCTTCCAACGTGACGGGCATGAAAACCCGTGTGCATGACATCGCCGCCCTGCTTCACAAGTACGATGCGCTAGCCTGCTTTGATTTTGCCGCCAGCGCGCCATATGTCGACATCAACATGAATCCGGAACCCGGCTCCGATGGCCAGGACCGTTCCCTGGACGCGATTTTCGTCTCACCTCACAAGTTCCTTGGCGGCCCTGGATCAAGCGGCGTACTGGTGTTCAATCAGCGCTGCTACCATCACGACCTGCCGCCCAGTGTGGGTGGCGGCGGCACGGTGGATTACGTGAGCCCGGTGGACCAGGATTTCGTGAAGGACGTGGAAGAACGCGAAAAGGCCGGTACTCCGGGAGTGCTCCAGACCATGAAGGCGGCGCTGGCATTCCAGATCAAGTGCAGCCTGGGCGCGGAACGTATCGAAAAAAGAGAGGCGGAATTGCTGGAGCGCGCGGCCAAACGCTGGAAGAGCAATCCGCGCATCGAGATCATGGGCAACCAGGACATGTCCCGTCGCATAGGCATCGTGAGTTTCAACTTGCGAGACCCCGGCGGTCTGTACCTGCACCCCAAACTCGTCACCGTGCTGCTCAATGACCTGTTCGGCATCCAGTCCCGGGCCGGTTGCTCCTGCGCCGGGCCTTATGGACATCGCCTGCTGGATATAGACCTGGACACCTCGGAGCAATACCGGGACTGGGTACGCAAGGGCTATCACGGCATCAAGCCGGGCTGGTGCCGGGTGGGCTTCCATTACGTGATGGACAATGCCGAAGCTGACTATGTCATCGAGGCAGTGCACTTCCTGGCTGATTTCGGTTATCGCTTCCTGAGCGAATATGACTTCGATATGCACTCGGGTATGTGGAGCCATCGCAATTACGAGGAAAAAACCGAGCCGTTCACCCTGGCCGCTGCACTCAAATCCAGTGGCTGCGACCAGACGGCCCTGCCACTGGACGTGCGTGTCAGGCTCTACGAGAGCTACCTGAACGAAGCCCTGGCGATCGCCGAGGATATCGGCGAGCCGGACAAGGAAGACCGGAATCGACTCAAAGACCAGTTCGGCAAGCTACAGTTTTTCGCGGCCTGAGACCTTACAGCCACCAAATTGCTAGAGGCTTTTCATCAGCCTGTACCAGTACTCCAGGGCCTTGTAGAACGCATCCACGCTGACCCGCTCGTTCATGCCATGGGCACGGATGTCGTTCATATCCACCCCCAGCGCGCTGACACCGTATGTAGGTATGCCTGCGTTACGCACGTGCAGGCCGTCGGTGGCGCCGGTGCTCATCTTCCCCATCACCGGCAGGCCCGGATACATCCGGGCGGATACGCCTCCCAGTAACTCCATGATCGCCGGGGTCATCGGTGATGGCGGACCGGCCACGGCCGGAAAAATCGGGGTCATGGAAATACGGTCATTGGCCAGGATCTGTCGCAGAGTCTCCTGGACCTGGTCAGGCGAGTCCTGGGGAAGCACCCGGCAGTTGACGATAGCCTGGGCGGTCTGGGGCAAAGCGTTTTCCGCATGCCCCCCGTGCAACTGGGTGGCGACGCAAGTGGTACGCATGGTGGAATTGTAGACCGGGGACTCGGCCAGCAACGCCAATTGCTCAGCGCTTGCCGAATCGTTGGCCAGCGCCTGCATGGCCTCGGCAGTTTTCGACTTCTCGAAGCGAGCCGACTCCATGAAGAAACTCCGGGTCACATCGTTCAGGCTGACCGGGAACTGGTAGGCACTCAAATTCACCAGGCCCTGGGCCAGTTCATATATGGCGTTGTCCGGACGGGGAACGGAACTGTGCCCTCCGGGATTGGTGACCTCGAGCTTCAAGGTCAAGTACACCTTCTCGGCGCCCTGGATGACGAAGGCAGAAGGCTTGCCATCCATGTAGGGAATACCGCCACCATCGGTGTTCAGGGAAAACTCGGCGTCCACAAGGTCGCGGTGTTCGTGCAACATGTACTTGATGCTCTCGGCAACGGTTTCCTCGTCACCACTGAGCACCATAATCATGTCCCGGGCCGGCACGAACCCCTCTTTTTTCAGGCGCAGGAAGTTGGCCATCAGGGTAACCACACCGGCCTTGTTATCCGAGGTGCCGCGACCGTAGAAATACCCGTCCTTCTCGATGAATGTATACGGATCCATTTCCCAGTCTTCGCGCAGCGCATCCACCACATCCAGGTGGGCCATCATCATGACCGGGCGTCCTTCGCCTCGACCACGGTAACGCACCACCACCCCCATGACATCCGGGCGCGGGCCCAGCAGGTGAACATCCTCGGCGGCGAATCCGCCATCGAGCATGGTCTTCGCGGCGAAGGCGGCGATTTCCTCGCTGCCACCTCGTGGCTCGCTGGACGGAATGTTCACCAGGTCTTCGTACAGGTCCCGGGCGACGGCATCGAAATCATTCTCGGCCAGGGCACTTGACGTAAAACAGGGTACCGAGCAAAGCAGCAAGAGCAACCCCATTGCGTTGCCAATTGTTTTCTTGTGTACAAGCGGTGTCATTTAACTTTCCCTGCATGCATGGCGTAATCTGCCTTCGGCTATACCGAGATTCTACTCTGCCATGCCCAGGTACTTGTCGAACCAGGCGATATAGCGTTGCAGTCGATCCAGCTTGAATTCGGGACGGGCCAGGCCATGGTGTTCACCGGGGTAAATCACCAACTGGGTATCCACGCCAAGCTGGCGCAGCGCCTGGTACATCTGTTCCGACGCATGCAGCGGCACGTTCCAGTCCTTCTCACCCACGATAAACATGGTGGGGGTCTTGATGCGATCCGCATGCAGGAAGGGATATGAAAGCTTTAACCAGGTGTCCAGGTTTTCCCAGGGAGCGCCCAGCTCCGAGTTCCACGCACGAATGTACTCGTCGTGTCCGTATCCGCCCAGCATATTGGACATGCCGGCACCACTGATGGCCGCCTTGAAACGGGTGTCACTGGCAATCACGTAGTTGGTGAGTATGCCGCCATAACTCCAGCCGAATATACCCAGTCGATCGGGATCGGAGAACTTGTTGTCCACCATGTAATCCGCCGCCGCCAGCATGTCCTGCAAATCGGGATGTCCCCAGTTGGCAAACAAGGCGCTCTGGAATGCCTCGCCGCGACCGGTGCTGCCACGGAAGTTGGGCGCCACCACCACATAATCCCGGGCGGCCAGTGCCTGGAAAATAAACTCGAATTCAAACTGCCGCTGAGAAACCGGGCCGCCGTGGGGACGGAACAAGGTGGGGCGCGGCCCGTCGTGCTCGGCCACCGGGGTCATCACCAGGGCGTGAATTTCGGTGCCGTCTTCGGAATTGAAGCTGATGGCGTGCACACCTGCCAGGGCGACCTCATCCAGCCACTTGTTGTGGTCTGTCAGCTGCCGGGTACGCTTGCCTTCCTGTACCTGCAACTCGTAGGGCATGGAGGGAGTGCTGGTCAACAGGACGATGCCCCCGGGCGCTACCGCCAGGTCAGCCACCACCTGTCCCGGCGGCGTCAGGCGCTTGATCTTGCCTCCCCCGGCGGGAATGCTCGCAAGCTGCACGCTCTGGTCATCTTCCAGCAAGAAGTAGATCTGCTTTCCATCCTTGGACCATTTCGGAGAGAACACATTACGGTCCAGGTCATTGGAGATAACTTGCACCTCTCCGCCGGCCGCCGGAACCACCGCCAGGCGGAACAGCGCGTACCACATCAGCGCAGGATCTCCGCCTTGCACGAAGGCGATGGTTTTTCCGTCCGGGCTCCACTGGGGCCGGGAGCCTTCGCCTCCGTCAGCCCGGGGGCTGGTGGTTAGCTGACGTGCCTCGGCGCCTGGCGTGGCCTCCATCACGTACAGGTCCCAGTTCTCGTGACTGTCAGGATCCTCGCCACGCTTGGTGGCAAAAGCAATGTGCTTTCCGTCCGGGGAGAACGAGGGTACAAACTCCTCGTACGGACCGTCGGTTAACTGGACAAGCTCACCACTGTCGATATCCAGCAGGAACAAATGGGAGCGTTCATTGCGCAGGTAGCCTACATAATCTCGCTTGAATTGCAGGCGGTCGATAACGATAGGATCCGGCTTGTCCTCGGCGTCCGCCTCGGGATCAAAATCCGGGTCGACCTTGGACACCAGCACCACGTGCCTGCTGTCGGGGGACCAGTCGTAATCGCTCACCCCTCCCTGCAGGTCGGTAAGACAGCGAGCCTCTCCGCCATCGCCAGGCATGATGCAGAACTGACCTGTGTCTTTTTCGCTGTCCCGATCAGAGATCAGCGCCAGCCAATTGCCGTCCGGGGAATAGCCTGGATTCGAAGACGAGGTCTCCGCATAGGTGAATTGACGCTGCCTGGAACCATCCCATGAACTCACCCAGACCTGGGAAACACTTTCATCATCTTCAATGCTGTCCCGGGTGACCATATAGGCAACCGTCTTCCCGTCCGGGGACACCGCAGGGCTGGACACGGCGGCCAGGTTCGCCAGGTCTTCAGGAGCAATCAGGCGCTTCTCAGAGGCCCATCCTGTCACCGCAATGGATAACGAGAAAATCAATACCAAGAAACGATGCAGCCTCATTGTCTTCTCCCCGGAATGCTTTGTTATTACCATGTCTTCGACAAGGCAGCATAACCAAACGAACCGGTGCATGACAGGAGAATCTGGCGCAGGGTCCAGATGGTGAAACAGAAAATGAAGCGGGCCTGGAAAACCTCTCAGGCGCTGCGTGTTTCCAGGCTGGGATAGAAGGTCACGATCTCTTGCATTAGCTCTTCGACGCTGGAATAGCGCTTATCCGCATCCTTGGCCATGAGTTTCTCAAGCATGGGCTGGAATCTCGAGACGAAGGTGGGCAATACAGGAAGCGGCGCTGTCCTGTGCAATTCAAGCACGTCCAGGGCAGAGCGTCCGGTATAGGGTTTCTCACCGGAGAGCATTTCGTAGAGGATCACACCCAGGCCATATAGGTCGCTACGCTTATCCACCTGCTCTCCGCCGGCCTGCTCCGGACTCAGGTAATGTGGCGTGCCCTGGATTTCGCGAACCCCGGTCAGGCGTGTCGCATGACTGAAATGCGCCAGCCCAAAATCGATCAGCGCCAGGGAGTCATCCGGGCGTAACATGACATTCGAGGGCTTCAGGTCCCTGTGAATAATCCCCTGTGCGTGGATGGTCTCCAGCGCCTCACATATCTGGTAGATATACCGAACCGCTTGCTTGGGGAGAATTGGTCCGGCCATGCGCTGCTTCAGATCGCCCTCGGGAAAATACTCCATGACAATGAAAGCCGCTTCATCGGTCTCGCCAAAATCAAAAATCCGGGCAAGTCGCGGACTCACCAACTCCACCGTAAAACTGTACTCACGCTTGAAACGCTGATAAGTGCGGTCGTCTTCGTCCGCCGTGGGGCGGTCCATCAACTTCAACACCACTTCCTGTCCCAGCAATTCGGAAAAGGCCAGGTACACCGAGGAGCGCCGGGTGCGGGCGAGATTGCGAATAATCTTGTATCCGGAAAGCTCGGGAACCCGCAAGTCCCCCCAGAGCGCACCCTCTCTCCGGGCCCTCTGGATTCTTGCTGCATCCTCAAGGGCCTCGGTCACGATGCCCTGGGCCAACAGGCGCTTGGGAATAAAGTTAGTGGCGCCGATTTTCATGACCTTGACCGCATCCAACTCGTCACCACCCTCGCCAATTACGATAACCGGGGGGCAGCGGGTCAGGCTCAGAATCCTTCGCAAGTAATCGAAGGACTCCGTACTGACCGAATGTTTGCCGCTGAGTTTTAAACCCAGCACGAGCAAATCCAGGGGGGAGGCAGACAGCTTGTCAATGACTTGCTCGGAATAGTTGCCACGCCCAAGGTCAACGTCCGCCTTGACCAAAACCGAGGTGATCATGTGCACCAACCAGGCCCTGGTTTTTGGATCGTCTTCTACTACCAACACCTTGGTCACGAGCGGTCCCCCTCCTTATAACGGGGCATTTTGCATATAATTTCGCTGGTCAGTATGTCGAAAGCCTGTGGCCAGTCACTTGACCTACCTCACAGTACGGGACATTCGGCGACCCAAAATCCGCAAGAAAAACCTCTATTCCGGAGCGGACAACCAATCCACCCGCGTCCGGAAGGCGGGTTTACCCAACAGCAACGGACCAAGGTCTGGCAGCCAGCCCCGTATGTCCTGGTCCAGTTGCCACGGAGGCCTGATTATAAAGACACCGGTTCCGTTAAGACTGGCCGGCGTATCGTCCGGGTGCAAACACAATTCCGCTCTCAAGACTGCGCCGTAGGTCCCTCGTGACAAACGCCGATACACCGGGTCCAGGTCCGCGCTGCGCTTGATGGGATACCACACGGCAATGCAGGCGTTTGGCCAGCGATGCTCCACCTCATCCAGGCCACGAAAAATCGCCTCAAACTCATCGGTATCTTCAAATGGCGGGTCCACCAGCAGCAGTCCACGCCGGGGCATTGGCGGCAACAGGGCTTTCAGTGCCTCCCAGCCATCCCGACAATGCACGCTAAAACGCCTGTCGTTCCTGAGATTTGACTTCAAGGCCGCCGCCTCCTCGGGATGTAACTCCGCCAGGATCGCCCTGTCCTGTTCTCGCATCATGGCCCGGGCGATCAATGGTGAACCCGGGTACCAACGCATGCCCTGCTCATTGCCGGGCAAGGCGGCGACCACGTCCAGGTAAGCACGGATATCCTCAGACCCGCCATCGGCATCGGCCAGCTTCAACACTCCCTTATGTGCTTCACCGGTACGACTGGCCGGTTCGCCCTGCAAATCGTACAGCCCTCTTCCGGCATGGGTTTCTACATAACTGAAACCCTTTTCCTTGCTGCGGAATTTGCGCAGCAAGGCAAGCAAGGTCATGTGCTTGAACACATCGGCGAAATTGCCTGCATGAAAAACATGTCGATAGTTCATAGCCTAGTCGTACTCGTCATATTTGCGTGCGTCGCCACGCACTTTGGCGGCAGGATATTTTTCACGATTGTGCGCCAGCTTGCCTTGCACGGCTTCCTGCAAATCCACGTCCAGGGAATCGGCCAGCCTGACCAGGTAGATGAGCACATCCGCCATTTCGTCGCTAATGCGCTGTATCCGATCCTGACCGGGATTCGCGCTTTGCTCAGGGGTCAGCCACTGGAACTGCTCCAGCAGTTCGCCGCCTTCAACCAGCAGCGCCATAGCCAGGTTCTTGGGAGAATGAAACTGCTCCCAGTCCCGCTCACGAGCAAACTCCCGTAGCTGGATCGCCAGGTCATTCAGAAAAGCGTCAGACATGTGCACTCCCAATCCGGCACGGCCAAAACGAGAGTATGAGCAGTAGCGAGCGTACGCTCAAGCAAGGCCGGGGAAATGAGGAGTTATCCGGGGCCGGCCAGAGAGCGGGCCCCGGTTACACACTTATCCGACAAATATCCCCTTCAGGATAAAGAAGAACAGGATGGACAGACCTGCTCCGGCGGGAATCGTCACGACCCAGGACAGGAACACCTGGCCAACCACAGCCATGTTGATCGCGGTAATACCCCGGGCCATGCCGACACCCAGTACGGCACCCACCAGGGTATGGGTGGTGGAGATGGGCATACCGGTACCGGAGGCGAACACGATGGTCGAGGCGGCCGCCAATTCAGCGGCAAAGCCGCGACTGGGCGTCAGGTGAGTGATCTTGGTGCCCACGGTGGCGATCACATGCCGACCGTAGGTGGCCAGGCCGACCACGATGCCGAACCCACCCAGCAATAACACGAAGATCGAAACATTGGCGCTTTGGCCCACGGCATTGTGCTGGACCACGGAGATCACCGCAGCGACCGGACCAATGGCATTGGCCACGTCATTGGAGCCGTGAGCGAAGGCCATGCCGCAGGCGGTGACCACCATCAGGATGCCAAAGACCTTCTCAACAGTGTGGTAGTGGAATTTCTTGTCCGCCTTCTTGTCCACTTTTATGCGGCTGATGAAGTAAGAGCCCACCAGTGACACCAGGACTCCGAATCCGCTGGCAATCAGGTAGGCCTCAAAAGTCGTGACATGAATCCCTACGTGCTTCAGCCCCTTGAACAAGGTCACCAGGGTAATCATGAAGGCCGCCATGAACATGTAAAACGGCACGTAACGGCGGGCCCTGTCCAGGGGATCGGGACGGGACAGGATCAACCACTGCACCGAGCTGTAAATCAGGAACGCGGCAATGCCGGCAGTCAGGGGTGAGGCCACCCAACTCATCACGATTACGCCGACCTTGCCCCACTTCACCGCTTCAAAACCGACGCCGACAATGGCGAAGCCCACGATGGCGCCGACAATTGAATGAGTGGTGGAAACCGGCCATCCCTTGCGCGAGGCCAGCAGTAACCAGGTACCCGCGGCCAGCAACGCGGCCAGCATACCCAGCACCAGGATCTCTGGCTGTGCTTCCAGACCCGATGAGTCAATGATCCCCTTGCGTATGGTGGACGTCACCGCGCCACCGGCCAGTACGGCGCCGGCAAATTCAAACACCGCCGCCACCAGCAAGGCCTGCTTGACTGTAATGGCCTTGGAGCCCACCGAGGTCGCCATGGCATTGGCCACGTCATTGGCGCCGATACCCCAGGCCATGAACAAACCAAACACGGCCGCCAACACGAGGTAGTACACCCCGCCAGGCATCAAAAATTCGAATCCCATGAATTCCATCGGAATAACCTTTAGTTAGCTTTTATTCGTTAGCGTCTAGTGGGAAAGCACCAGTTCGAGCCGATGACCGACTGACTCGGCCCGGTCCGCAACATCACCCGTGAGTTCCAGCAAGCGATACAGGAACATCACGTCCACCGGCTTCAGATCATCCTCAATGGCGAAAATCTTGGCTCGCAATTTAGCCTGGAGCTCATCAGTATCATTCTCAATTTCATCCAGCTCGGCCACGATAGATTCGACCAGCTCGGCCTCGGCGCCACGGAAGCCGGTTTCAAACAGCTCATCCAGTTCGCGAATGCTCTTGCGCGCTTTCTTGGCGGCATCCACGTTACGAGAAACATAGGCCAGGAAGTCTTCCTGGATTTCTATCGGCAACTTGATCTTGCGGCCCAGCACCAGACCGGACACATCTTTCGCGCGGTTGGCGATCTTGTCCTGGTAGGAGAGCAACTCGAGCAAGTCTTCCCGGGGAACAGGTAGGAAAAGATTCTTGGGAAGATTGGATCGGACCGAACTCTTGAGATCATCGGCCTGTTGTTCGAGAGTCACGATTTCGGCCCTGACCGCTGCCGCCTTCTCCCAGTCTTCCTTTACCACGGCCTTGAAAAACGGATTGAGTTTCTTGGCCGCCTGGAAACAGGTTTCCATGTGTTCCTGGATCGGATCAACCGGCGAGGTGCCGAATATCTTGCTGAAATAGCTGGTCATACTGCCTCTCCCTAATAAGCCGCCAACTTTAACGAAATACCTGCACCCAAACAATCGGGAATACTCCCATAGCCTCTTCGGTGGCAGTTTCGCCATAAACCGGTCAGACTATTCTCGGGATTCCGAAATTTCGCACTAAAAAAGTTTTAAAATTAATGAGTTATAGAACATGAAGAACTTCTCCTCCGAGCACCGGGTACGCTGGGACAACCTGGACGCCAACGGCCATATGCGAAACAGCGCCTACCTGGACCTGTCTGTGCAGGCGCGTTTCGATTTTTTCGCCGCAGGAGGGTTCACACCGGCAGAATTTGCCCGTCACGGCGTCGGACCGGTCGTGCTCTCCGAAACACTGACCTACAAGCAAGAATGCTTCCTGCTGGAAACTCTGCGTATCGAGGTCCGGATCACACAAATCAAGGAAGACGGCTCTCGCTTCAGCCTGGTCACCGATATCTACAAGTCAGGCGGGGAACTGGCCGCCACGGTGAGCGTGGATGCCGCGGTGTTTCACCTCTCCAGACGACGCATCGGACCGGCTCCGGAATCCATGCTGGAAATTCTCAAGAGCGGTCTGGCAACCCCGGACCAAGAAAACCCCGAATCCGCATAGCAC
>JBFFTZ010000066.1:0-10284 GCA_041571575.1 Gammaproteobacteria bacterium
GTCAGTCACGATATTTATCTCAGTAAGAAAAGGGATTTTCCCAGTTCTTACCTGGACCAGGTGGTGCCCCAGGGCCACTACTTTGTCATGGGGGATAACCGGGACTGCAGCCAGGACAGCCGTATCATCGGATTTATCCCGGAGGAGAACCTGGTGGGTAAGGCCGTGGCTATCTGGATGAATTGGGACTGGACAGAATCGTCAGTTCTCTGGGGACGAATTGGCACCTCGATTAAATAACGGCAGGAGATGTAGGGTGATGTACAAGAATCAACGTGGAATGACGACCATTGGCATGATCCTGGCAGCCGCCATTGCGGGACTGATCGTCTTTGCCGGCTTGCGCTTGGCCCCTGTGTACCTGGGATCCATGAAAGTGAGCGGTGTTTTGAAAAGTGTTCATTCCGAATTTAATGGAATGAATCCTTCAGCTCAGGACATCAAGCTCGCAATCAAGAGGCGCATGGAGATAGAAATGCTTGATGCAGTTTCGCACAAGGACTTTAAAGTGGCCAAGGCTGGTAAAGGATACTTGGTGACAGTAGTGTATTCGGAGAAGGTCCCATATATCGCAAATGTTTCCTTCGTCGGGGATTTTGAAAAGAGTGTCGAGATAGCCAGGTGATCTCTGATCGTGACTGGGTGCAGCGAAAACTCGGTTACAGTTTTCGGGACGAGAGTCTGCTCGACGCCGCGTTAACCCATCGAAGCTCCGGATCCAGGCACTACGAGCGGCTGGAGTTTCTTGGAGATTCGCTGCTGAACTTCGTCATCGCCCATGAATTATTTCTCCGATCCCCCCGCGCTGATGAGGGTGATTTGAGTCGGCTTCGGGCAAGCCTTGTAAGAGGAGTGACCCTGGCCGAGATTGCCAAGTCTCTGGGTCTTGGTGATCAGCTCAAATTGGGGTCCGGCGAGCTGAAATCCGGTGGTTATCGTCGAGAGTCCATACTGGCTGATGCCCTGGAAGCTGTATTTGGCGCAGTCCTGTTGGATGGCGGCCCCGAAGTCGCCTCCCGAATGGTTCTCGAGTTATATGCGGGGCGCCTGGACAATCTTCCGGATCCGGAGCATCTCAAGGATCCGAAAACCCGGCTTCAGGAATGGCTGCAGTCAAAGAATATTTCGTTGCCCAATTATGCTGTGGACGATGTGCAGGGGGCGGCGCACAATCAACGGTTCATTGTGAGTTGCCATGTGGACTCACTGAATCTTCATACAACCGGGCAGGGGACCAGTCGCCGAAAGGCTGAGCAGGCCTCGGCGACGAGCATGCTGGAAAAATTGACAAGCGAATGAGTGATACAGAATTTAAAGCCGGATTTATTGCCGTCGTCGGACGTCCGAATGTGGGCAAGTCCACACTGGTCAATACCTTGCTGGGTCAAAAGATCAGCATCGTTACGGCGCGCCCGCAGACTACCCGGCACAGGATTCTTGGGATCCTGAATCGCGAACATGCCCAGCTGATCCTGGTGGATACTCCCGGGCTGCACAGGCATGCGGGCAAGGCGATCAACCGGAGCATGAACCGCGCGGCTGCGTCCAGTCTTGTCGAGGCGGACGTGGTGGCCTTTGTGGTGGATGCGTTGCGTTTCACCGAAGAGGACGAGGATGTTCTCCAGCGTGTGCAGCAGGCTGGTTTGCCAACCATTCTTGTGGTGAACAAGGTGGACCAGATCAAGGATAAGTCCCGACTCTTGCCGTTCATGCAGGAACTGTCTTCGCGCCATGAATTTTCAGCTGTGATCCCGGTCTCGGCCCTATCCGGAAAGTATGTCGAGGATCTGGAAAAGGAAATGATAGCCCTGTTGCCAAAATCCCCCTTACTGTTCCCCAGTGACCAGACCACAGACAAATCCGATGCTTTCATGGCGGCAGAAATTATTCGCGAGAAGCTGATGACCCGGGTCCACCAGGAACTGCCTTATGGATTGACCGTCGAGGTGGAGCAATACAGCCATGATGAGCAAGGCAGGGTCCTGGTACAGGCGATCATCTGGGTGGGACGAGCCGGCCACAAGGGTATTGTAATTGGCAAGTCCGGGCAGGTTCTCAAGCAGATTGGACGAGAAGCCCGTATAGAACTGAAAAAGCGGGTCAAGAAGCCTGTACACCTGGACCTGTGGGTCAAGGTGCTGGAGAACTGGTCCGACAGTGAGCGCGCCTTGCAGCGTTTCGGTTACGAGACTGCATGAGGCAGGGCCAGGTCCTCCAGACGCCCGCCTTCATTTTGCACCGGCAGCCATTCCGGGATACCAGCCAGATTATTGAAGTGTTCAGCCAGGACCAGGGTCGACTGGGTTTGGTGGCCAGGGGCTCAAGGCGGCCCAAGTCGCGACTGAGGTCTGTTTTACAGCCTTTTTCGGAACTTCTTCTTTCCTGGTCCGGGCGCGGCGATCTCAAAACCCTCACTGATGCAGAGTCGGCTGCGCCCCTGATGAGCCTGACCGGTGACCGGCTGTTTTCGGGGTTCTACCTGAATGAGTTGCTTCTGCGGCTGTTGCAACGCCAGGATCCTCATCCAGAGCTCTATACGCACTACCGCCAGACCCTGGCATCCCTGGCGCTGGGCAGGCACGTCGGGTGGTCGCTTCGACTGTTTGAATCTGCCTTGCTGGAAGGTCTGGGATACGGGCTAAACCTGGCTTGTGAGATACATGGCGGGGAGGTGTTGGATCCGGATGGGCTCTACGAGTACCGCATCCACGAGGGGCCCGCGCTGGCCAGGCCCGAACAGTCCCATGGCCTGCTGGTTCACGGCCGTTCCCTGCTCGCATTGGCCGGGGCGGGCGATGCGCCAGACGATAGCTGCCAGCGTGAGCTCAAGCGGGTCTTGCGTGTCAGCCTGGATGCGTTGCTTGGGGACAGGCCCTTGAAGACCCGCCAGGTGCTCGGTTCGATGAAACACTAGCCCGCGGCTGGTACACTTTTGCCTTCCAGATTACCGTTACCCCAGGGCGGCGGATTATTTACTGTTTTCAGGAGTTCCTATGACTACCGGGCCTTACTCCCAGATTGACCTGGGTGTGAACGTAGACCACGTCGCCACGCTTCGACAGGTGCGGGGTACAAGCTATCCTGACCCGGTGTATGCGGCGCTGGTTGCCGAGCAGGCCGGCGCTGACAGCATTACCGTCCATCTCAGAGAGGATCGCCGCCACATCCAGGATCGGGATGTGAGGGTGTTGATGCAGACCCTTCAGACCCGGGTCAACCTGGAAATGGCGGTAACGGACGAGATGCTCGGAATTGCCGAGGAGATTTCGCCGCCAGATATTTGCCTGGTTCCGGAGAAGCGCGAGGAGCTAACTACCGAGGGCGGCCTTGACGTGGTGTCGGGTATGTCCCGTATCAAGGATGCCTGCCAGCGCCTGGCCGAGGGCGATATGCGGGTCAGTCTGTTTGTGGATCCGGAGCCTCGTCAACTGGATGCCGCCGTGGCAGCTGGCGCCCCGGTGGTGGAGTTGCATACCGGGGCTTATGCGGAACATACCGGGGAGGCTCGGCAGCGCGAGCTTGAGCGCGTGCGAGTTGCTGCCCGTTATGCAGCGAGCATCGGGTTGCGGGTGCATGCGGGTCACGGTCTGCATTATCACAACGTGCAGGCGGTGGCGGCGATAGCGGAGATTGTCGAACTGAATATCGGTCATGCGATAGTCGCCCGGGCGGTCATCGATGGTCTGGCTCAGTCGGTGGCTGACATGAAGCGACTTATGGTTAACGCGCGCTCGCTATGATTTACGGCATAGGCACCGATGTAGTCCAAGTCGACCGGATTGCCGGTAGCCTGGAAAGGTTTGGAGAAAGGCTGGTCAATCGCCTGCTGCTACCGGCAGAACGCGAGCAATACGAGCAGGTCAGTCGCAAGGTGCGCTTCCTGGCCATGCGTTTTGCGGCCAAGGAAGCCTTAGTGAAGGCCATGGGTACAGGGTTCGCCCACGGCGTCTGGGCCCGTGATATTGGTGTGGTGCAAAACGCCTGGGGTAAGCCCGAAATTATCTATTCAGAACGTGGCCAGGCCATGTGCCGGAAGCTGGGTATCGGATCGGGGCATATTTCCCTCACCGATGAAGCAGGACTGGTCATGGCGTTCGCCGTGTTGGAGAAATCTTAATCAGGTTTGGACGCTGTTGCGTGAAGAAACCGGGAGTCCGTATAAGTGAATTGTTTTGCCTTCGATATTGAAACGGTGCCGGACGTGGAGTTTGGCAAGGCGCTTTATGGTCTTGAGGGCTTGTCCGATGAGGACGCAGCCCAGGCAATGATGAACAAGCGGATGCAGGCCACCGGTAGTGATTTCCTTCCATTGCATCAGCAGCGAGTCGTCGCCATCTCGGTGGCTTACCGCAGCAAATCCGGATTCAGGGTCTGGACCCTCGGCGACGAGGACGCCAGCGAGAAAGAGATTGTCAGCCGCTTCTTTGACGGCCTGGCCAGGTTTTCACCGGACTTGATTTCCTGGAACGGATCGGGATTTGATCTACCGGTATTGCACTATCGTGCCATGAAGCACGGCATCGATGCGTCTCGATACTGGGAGATGGGAGACTCGGACCAGAGTTTTAAATGGAATAACTACTTGAGCCGGTTTCACTGGCGGCACATCGACCTGATGGACGTGCTGTCCGGGTTCCAGGGACGTTCGCGGGCGCCCCTGGATGAAATAGCGGTGATGATGGGGTTTCCCGGGAAACTCGGGATGAGTGGCTCCAAGGTCTGGGATTGCTATTTGCAAGGTGAGCTTGGTCGTATCCGCGACTACTGCGAGACCGATGTGCTGAACACCTATCTGATCTATCTTGGTTTTGAACGCATGCGCGGCAATCTCAATGAAACCGAATACCAGGCGGAGTGCGAGAAGGTGAAAAATTCCCTGGTGGAAGATGGTCGCCCGCACCTGCAGGAATTTCTCGCGGCCTGGAAACGATAAAGTGGGCAGAACCCTGCGCAACAAGCCCCCGGTTCAAGGGAAGATTGATTCGCTGCGCGCTGATGCGCGTGGTCGGATGGAGATAGACGAGCAGGAGTACCTGGTAGCCGATACGCTGCCGGGAGAGATGATTACTGCCGTACCGTTCAGGAAAAATCGCGGCAAGATCGAAGCGCGCCTGCTCAGCGTCGAGAGCGCTTCCGCCGACCGGGTCGAGCCGCGTTGCGATGCGTTTGGAATTTGCGGCGGTTGTCGTTTGCAGCATATGGCGCCGGAGGCCCAGGTTGCCTGGAAGCAATCATTGTTGCTGGAGGACCTGGCCGAGAAAGGGGTTTCTTACGATCGCCTGCTTGCCCCGATTAACTCCAGTCCCTATGGCTATCGGCGTAGGGCGCGATTGGGGGTCAAGGACGTGCCCGGCAAGGGACGTGTCCTGGTGGGGTTCAGGGAAAGGGGAAAACCGTATATTTCCGATTGCCGTCGCTGCGAGATCCTGAGTCCGCCCACGGGCGATTTGTTCGAGGTGCTCAGTGAGCTGGTGGGCAGCATGGATATCAAGGCGGCGCTACCCCAGGTGGAAGTGGCCACCGGGGAGAATGCCACGGCAATGATTTTCCGGGTCCTGGAAACCCCCTCCAGCGGCGATCTAATGGCTCTTGAAAAGTTTTCCAGTAGCCAGAACGTCCAGGTGTTTTTGCAAACCGGTGGTCTGGATACGGTGATTCCGCTCAAGCCGGATCAGCCCGAGCTGATGTATACCCTGCCTGATTTCGACCTGGAGATGGTATTTCAGCCCATGGACTTTGTGCAGGTGAATGCCCAGGTAAATCGCCTGATGATTGCCCAGGCAATCGACTTGCTTGAATGTCAGCAGGACAGCAAGGTCCTGGACTTGTTCTGTGGGTTGGGGAACTTCAGCCTCTCGCTAGGGCGCAGGGCCGGTCATGTTGTCGGGGTGGATTCGGATCCGGGATTGCTCGAGCGGGCCGCTAAGAACGCCTCGCGCAATGGCCTGGAAAACGTGAGTTTCGAGCGGGGTGATTTATATCAGGAAGCGGTGACCGGGAACTGGTTGGAGAAGAAGTTCGATCGGGTCCTGCTGGATCCACCCAGGGCGGGTGCCGCCCAGGTGCTCGAACATTTGCCGTCCCTGGGGGCAAAGCGCCTGGTGTATGTTTCCTGCGGGCCGGACACCTTCGTTCGCGATGCCGCCGTGCTGACGGGGCAGTTGGGTTTTCGTCTGGAAGCGGTTGGGGTGATGGATATGTTTCCGCACACCTTGCACGTTGAAACCATGGGGCTGTTTGTAGCAGATTAGCAATGGGTGTCGAGATTGAGCGCAAATTCCTGGTTGCCAATGATGACTGGAAACAGCGGGTCACTCACAGCGCCCGAATGAGCCAGGGTTACCTGGGGAATACTGGCATTGCCTCGGTCCGGATCCGGGTTGCAGGCGAACAAGCCTGGATTAATATCAAGAGTGCCAACCCCGGAATGACCCGGATCGAATTTGAGTATTCGGTGCCAGTGGCGCAAGGCAGGGAAATGTTGCGCCTCAGCGAGCAGCCTCCCCTTGAGAAAACACGCTACTGGGTGCAGGAGGGACGGCATACCTGGGAAGTGGACGTGTTTGACGGTGCAAACCTGGGGCTGGTTACGGCAGAACTGGAATTGCAGAGCGAACAGGAAGAATTCCACGCGCCCACCTGGCTGGGACGAGAAGTAACCAACGAGATTTGCTATTACAATAACCAGCTTGCCAGGCGTCCATTCAGCCTGTGGGAGCAAGACCAGAGAGCGGAGCGCGACGATAAGTGAGCGGGCAGCGGGAAAATAGCGGAAGCATACTGGTGGATTTGTCTCGCCAGGTATTGATCCTGCGTCAGCCGGGTCAGGCTGATATCAGTTTCCCTGTGTCCACGGCAATACAGGGCGCTGGCGAGCAAGCAGACAGCTTCAAGACCCCCAGGGGCAGCCACTACATTCGCGCCTGCATTGGTGACGGGATGCCCTCCGGTTCAGTCTTTGTCCGGCGCCGTCCCACCGGCGAGATCTATTCCGATGCCCTGGCGGCTGAATATCCTGATCGTGACTGGATACTCAGCCGTATATTGTGGCTCTGCGGGCGCGAGCCCGGGCGAAACAGACTGGGCCGGGTCGATAGCATGCGTCGCTATATTTACATTCATGGCACACCGGATAGCGAGCCTATGGGTGTAGCGGCTTCCCATGGCTGCATACGCATGCGAAACCAGGATGTGATTTCACTCTTTGCCAGGGTCGCACCGGGCACGCCGGTAGAAATTTCGGAGGGTGGGTCATGACTCTGGGTCCGTTAATGGTGGATGTGGCAGGTACCAGCCTCACTTCTGCCGATCGAGAAATTCTGGCCCATCCGCTGGTGGGCGGGGTGATCCTGTTCAGCAGAAATTATGCCAATCCCGGGCAAGTGCGCGAACTGGTCAGCCAGATACACCAGGTCCGAAGTCCCGCCTTGCTGGTGGCGGTTGACCACGAGGGTGGCAGGGTACAGCGCTTCAAAGAGGGATTTACTCACCTGCCGCCGGTGCATGTTATCGGGCACCAGTATGATATGGACTACAAGCGTGGCAATGAACTGGCAGAGGCCAGTGGCTGGCTGATGGCCGCGGAATTGCGTGCGATCGGTGTGGATATCAGCTTTGCCCCGGTGTTGGACCTGGACTGGGGTGTTTCAGAAGTTATCGGTGATCGCGCGTTTCATCGGGACCCCGACGTGGTAGGAGAACTGACCCGATCCTATGCTCGCGGCATGCGCAAGGCCGGGATGGAGGCCACCGTGAAACACTTTCCCGGACATGGGGCGGTAGTGGCGGACTCCCATTACAAGCTGCCCATTGACCGGCGCCGCTTGGAGGATGTGCGTGAAGACATGCGGCCATTTGAGCGGCTGGTGAACTGGGGTGTTTGCTCGGTGATGATGGCCCATGTTGTTTACTCTGATGTGGACGAATGGCCGGCCAGCCTGTCGGACTACTGGATCAAGCAGGTCCTTCGCCGGGAAATGAATTTCCGTGGTGCAGTATTTTGTGACGACCTGAGCATGGCGGCAGCCGCCGTGGCAGGTGACATGCCTGATCGGCTGCGGCGCGCTTTGGATACCGGTTGCGACATGGTTCCCTTGTGTAACGACAGGACCGCGGTAATGGATGTGCTGGACAGGTTTGGCGACTATGAGAATCCGCTTGCCCAGCTTCGCTTGACCCGCCTGCATGGCAGGGGGGGAGTTGATCTTGAGGAGCTGAAAAGCTCTCCCCAATGGCTAGCCGCAATTAAGATTATCCAGGATTGTTCGTCAAGTCCGGGTTTACAACTCGATGCCTGAGTGGTCGGCATCTCACAGAAAGAAGAAACAGGAAGCCTCGCATGTCTGAAATCGCGAACAAAAGTCCGGCGGAACTGCAGGCAATTATCGACCGGGCGGATTGCCTGGCGAGCGAATCCCAGGTCAGCGATGCGCTGGACAGAATGGCCAGGCAGATCAAGCATGACTATGCGGATCGAATTCCCATCCTTGTGGGTGTGATGGTGGGCGGGGTGATGCCACTGGCCTGGCTGGCGCAGCGCCTGGACATACCCATGCAAATCGATTATCTGCATGCCACTCGCTACCGTGGTGGCACCCGGGGCGGTGAACTGGACTGGATAGCACACCCCAGGGAAAACCTCGCAGGGCGGGATGTCATCATCGTCGACGACATCCTGGACGAGGGAATTACCCTGGCGGCAGTCAAGGAGGCACTGCTTAAGGAAGGGGCGAGCAGCATCCGCATTGCGGTGCTGGTGACAAAATCTCATGACAGGAATGTTTCCGGGCTCGAGGCCGATTATGTTGGTATTGAAGTGCCGGATCGCTACGTCTTCGGCTGCGGTATGGATTACCAGGAATATTTCCGACAGTTTCCCGCGATTTACGCGTTGGCGGAGGATTGATGAAACAGCTCAACACCCAGGCCTCTGGCTGCGAGGTTGCCATTATTGGCGGTACCGGCCTGACACAAATGCAGCAAATGGAGAATCTTCGCCACGAACTGATTACCACGCCTTACGGCGAGGCATCCGGACCCTTGTCTCACGGCAGGCTTTGGGGACATCCCGTGGTGTTTCTCCCTCGCCATGGTTATGGCCACACGATCCCGCCTCACAAAGTCAATTATCGCGCCAACCTGTGGGCCCTGAAACAGGTGAATGTGGGCCTGGTGATCGCGGTCAACGCCGTAGGGCTGATTCGACGTGACCTGGAGCCCGGCGCGCTGGTGCTGCCGGACCAGTTGCTGGATTACACCTACGGGCGCGAGCACACGTATTTTGATGGCAGTGGAGAGCCTCTGCAGCATGTGGATTTCACCAATCCGTATAGCGAGCGCTTGAGGAGTCTTTTCAAGACCGCAGCCCTGGAAGCCAAGATTCCGCTGGTGGATCACGCGTGCTATGGCGTCACCCAGGGGCCCC
Organism: Gammaproteobacteria bacterium; assembly: GCA_041571575.1. Taxonomy (GTDB): domain Bacteria; phylum Pseudomonadota; class Gammaproteobacteria; order Steroidobacterales; family BM003; genus CAKZML01. The sequence continues at coordinate 9,425 of JBFFTZ010000066.1, forward strand.
GACTGGAAACGTCGGCTGAGATAGACCGCTTGGAGCGGGACGGTTGTGAGTTGGTTGGCATGACTGGAATGCCCGAGGCGGCCCTGGCCCGGGAGCTGGGTATGCAGTACGTGTGTATCGCCCTGGGTGTCAACAAGGCAGCCGGCAGGGGTGAAACCGGCATTCATGCAGAGATGGAGGCCTACCTGTCTGTGTCCATGCAGCGCCTTTCAGGGCTCCTCAAGGCCGTTTTGCCTGCTATATGCCTGATGGGTAAGGGTGGGGCGGAATCGTCGCCTGAAGGCTGACAGAAATTTCTTGCGAGGTTGAAATAGGGGAAGGTGTTACAATTTTCGTTCTATATGAACGGGAATTGAAATGAGCGCCGAATTGGAGCCCGATATTGGGGTAGGGTCACCGGAATCTGTTGATAACGGGGACCAGTCGCGTTTTTGCGGCTCCACGCCTTCGTCCCTGGGACTACACGCGGACGAGCTGCCTGTGCCGGGACCCGACGGCTATGACCTGTCCGCTTCGGTTCTCTATCTGAATCGCGAGCTGACCTGGCTGAATTTCAACTGGCGGGTGCTTCACCAGGCTGAGGACGGCCGGTTACCTTTACTGGAAAGACTGCGTTTCGTTGCCATAGTGGGTTCCAACCTGGATGAGTTTCTGATGAAGCGCATTGGTGGCCTGAAGCAACAGGTAGGAGCCCGGCTGCGTGATCTGACCGAGGACGGCCGTACGCCGGAACGACAGATCCAGGAATGCATGGACGTGGTCGATGCACTGCGATCCCGGCAGCGAGAATTGCTGTTCGAACTTTGCGATGCCCTCAGGGCCCACGGAATTGTGCTGGCTGATTACGCCGAGTTGGACGA
>JBFFTZ010000067.1:0-10261 GCA_041571575.1 Gammaproteobacteria bacterium
ATCTTCCGGGTCGTCCTCCAGGGTCATCGCCAGTTCCACCCACTCGTAATGAGCCAGTTCGAACAAGAAGGGCGGGTCCTCGTTGTCCCGGGCTCTTTCCTGTTGCAGGTAGGCCAGGAATTCCTCTGACACCTGGTGGAAGTAAGGGGTATGGCAGCGGTGTTCAATCATGAAGTCTCGAATCAGCCCTTCCCAGGCTGACTTGCCAATGACTTTCTTCAGTACCGGGAAGGTTCCGGACAGCAGGCTGGAGAGATTGTTGAAAAACAAGTCCCGGTAAATCGCCATGCGACGGTCTTCGATGTCAGGCGGCGCTGGTGTGTTCTGTGGATTTCGGATGTGGGCGGCGAAATCAAATTGCAGGTCCTGGAAACGCTTCCGATCACTCACCGGAGACGCCCCCTGCGGACCGGGCCGTCCACTTTTCCTGCAGGGCATGTATCTGTTCGACTTCTTTGAGAAGCTGTGGAAGGGGTGGGATATTGAAGTCCCTCTCGAGCAGCGTGGGGACTACGCCAAAATGACGGTAGGCCTGTTCCAGGAGTTCCCATACCGGATTGCAGACATCCGAGCCATGAGTGTCTACCCGCAGGTCCTCGGCCTCCACGTAGTGTCCCGCTATGTGAAAATACCTGACGCGCTCCACCGGCAAGCCCATCAGAAACTCCATGGAGTCGTAGCCATGATTGATGCTGTTAACGTAGATGTTATTTACATCCAGCAGCAGATCGCAGTCCGCCCGGACCAGTACTTCGTTAATGAACTCCAGTTCGCTCATCTCACTGCCGGGTGCTGCATAGTAGGAAACATTTTCTACCGCGATCCGTTGGCCCAGCATGTCCTGTACCTGGCGGATTCGTCCGGCCACATAATCTGCTGCTTCATCAGTGAAAGGGATGGGCATCAAGTCGTACAAGTGACCATCGTCGCCGCAGTAACTCAGGTGCTCCGAATACAAACGGATTCCATGTGTGTGGATGAACTCCTTTGCTCGCTGGATGAAGTCGGTATCCAGGGGGGCGGGGCCTCCCAGGGACATGGACAGGCCATGAACGACGAATGGGTAGCGTTCGGTGAAATAGCGGAACTTTCGGCCCAGGGCACCACCCACGCCTATCCAGTTTTCCGGCGCCACTTCCATGAAATCCACCTGGGGTGGGGGATTGTCCCGTAGCACGTCCATGATTCCACGGCGCAATCCCAGGCCTGCGCCTGTTACCGGGTATTGTTTGTCTGGGGCGGATTCGGTCATGTAGGTGGCTCGGTGTTGTGGACTGGTATGGTTTTTTTACCCTGGCTGTTCAGACCACATATTTGCGTGGTTGTTCCGATAACGGGTTTCGCCGGATGTGGCCTACGCTACGGCAGTTTGCGCTGAATGGACAGCAGGTATTCCTGCTCGTCGGTCTGGGTGCCGTTGCGATGAGCTTTCCACAATGACTCTGCCAGGCACTCCAGCAGGCTGTGCTCGGCGTCGTGCTCACTGTCTGCAGCGGCGGCAATGCGGGCGTATGCCGCCTTGATCCCCATTGGCCTGTCGGTACTGACCTGGTCACGGATCGCCAGGTGCAGACCCATGTGCAGGAACGGGTTGGACTGGCCTAGCTCCGGGGGGAAGTCCTGGGTCAGGGCGACATCCGGATTGTCGAGGATTACGTGGTATTCCGGGTGCGCCTGGACCACAGCGGCAATCTGCGCCTGTAGCGGCTCCAGGGGTTGGCCCTGGCGGAATCGATTCCACGCATCCATGTACATTTGACGTAGTTGATTGCGATCAGGATCAAAAAGCATGTAGCAGGTGCCTTGGGGTTTTACAGAGGACCATTCTAACCGGGTCCGGGCTGCCTGGTCAGGCCCGGGTCTTTTTTCGGTATTCGCACAGGTCTGCGATGACGCACCGGGGGCAGTCGGGTTTGCGGGCCTTGCAGACATAGCGCCCGTGCAAAATCAGCCAGTGGTGGGCATCCAGCTTGAATTCGTCCGGCACCAGGCGCAGCAGCCGCTTTTCCACCTCGAGAACGGTTTTTCCCGGCGCGATGCCCGTGCGATTGCTGACCCGGAATATATGGGTGTCCACAGCGATGGTCGGCTCGCCAAAGGCGGTGTTGAGGATCACATTGGCTGTTTTTCTGCCGACTCCCGGCAGCGCCTCCAGCTCTTCCCGTTTTCGAGGAACCACGCTGGCGTGTCGTTCCACGAGGATTTGACAGGTCTTGATTATGTTTTTTGCCTTGTCGTTAAACAGTCCGATGGTCTTGATGTAGCGCTTAAGCCCGTCCAGGCCCAGTGCCAGTATGGCCTCGGGCGTATTGGCCACGGGAAAGAGCTTGTCGGTAGCCTTGTTGACACCCACGTCGGTGGCCTGGGCTGAAAGAATCACCGCGATTAGCAGTTCGAAAGGGGAGCTGTAATTGAGTTCGGTGGTGGGTTTGGGATTGGCTTTGCGCCAACGACTGAAAATCTCTATGCGTTTTTCGCGATTCATGAGACAGGCGGTCGTCAGGTAGTCGTTGCAGCAGGCAGCGCGTTGGCGGGTTTGGGCGCCCGGCGGGCAAGTCGCGCGTCAATAACATTTTTTGCCGCGATCATCAGGCCCAGCCCGATGAATGCTCCCGGGGGGAGCAGGGCAATCAACAGTCCATGGCGATCGGCGCCAAACTGAAGTGTCCAGTCCCTGGCCATGGGCCCGAACAAGGTGTGTGCCTGGTCGAATAAGGTCCCCTGGCCGATAATTTCCCGGCCGGCGCCCAGTACGACCAGCACAGCGGTAAAACCAAGTCCCATCATCAGGCCGTCCGCGGCAGCTGCCGGCACAGGATTGCGCGAGGCGAAGGCCTCCGCCCTGCCGATGATGGCGCAGTTGGTAACGATCAGCGGAATGAAAATTCCCAGGACCCGGTACAACTGGTGGAACCAGGCGTTCATGGCCAGGTCCACTGCCGTCACCAGCGAGGCGATGACCAGTACAAACACCGGTATGCGAATTTCCCTCGGCACCCAGGACTGGATCATGGAGATGACGGTACTGGAGCCGACCAACACCATGGTGGTGGCCACCCCCAGCCCCAGGCCGTTTGTCAGGCTGTTACTGACCGCCAGCAAGGGACAAAGCCCCAGCAGTTGCACCAGCCCGACGTTGTTACGCCAGAGGCCGTCGCGGCTAATTTCGCGGTAGCTTGCTTGCATGGTCCTGGTTTCCGGGTTGCTTCTCAGTCAGGGAGAATAGTTCCTCCTTGTGCGCAGAGAAGTATATCAAAGTGTTTTTGACGGCCTTGACCACCGCCCGTGGCGTTATGGTTGCGCCCGTAAACTGGTCGAACTCGCCACCGTCTCGCTTCACCTTCCAGCGGTCCAGGTCTGGCTGACCCAGGCCGCGTCCATCGAAGTCCAGGACCCAGTCTGAACGTTCGATTTCTATGCCGTCACCCAGTCCGGGTGTTTCCCGGTGACTGGCGATGCGCACACCGGCCAGGCTTCCGTCGATGTTTACGCCAACCAGCAAGTGTATGGTGCCGTTGTACCCATCCGGTGCCGCCGAGGCGATGATGGCCGCCACCGGTTGTCCTTGCTTGCGGGCCCGATAGACCTCTACCGGGTCCTTGCTGCCCAGCAGTTCCCGGTCATGGACCATCAGCATGTCGTTAAACAGGTCGTTGTCATAGCGTTGTTCGTCGACAATCTGGTTAAGGCTGGCCAGGGTGAATTCCCGTTCGTTCTGGGCTATGCGTTCGTGGGTGCTGGAATACGTTAATGCCAGCAGGCTGCCGCCGGCCAGGGCGAAAGCCGCCAGTAATACTCCGGCCTTGGCCGAGTGCTTCCAGATTGGCCCGACGGGATTACTGCTCATTGCCGTACACCCGGGGCCGTGTGAAATGATCGATCAGGGGAGCCGCTGCGTTCATCAGTAGCACGCCAAAGGCAATGCCGTCGGGATAACCTCCCCACTTGCGAACTACGAAAGTAATCACGCCCACGCCAAGTCCGAAAACCAGTCTTCCCCGGGGGGAGGTGGCCGCCGACACCGGGTCAGTGGCAATGTAAAAGGCGCCCAGCAGGGTTGCGCCGCTGAACAGGTGCAGGCCAGGCGAGCCATTACTGCCAGGGTCCACCATATAGGCCAGGGTGGCGGGAATCAGGACGCCGGCGATGACGGCTACCGGTATATGCCAGCGGATGACATTTTTGTAGATCATCCAGGCGCCGCCCAGGGCGATGAAGTTGCCTACCCACTCATACCCGCGCCCGACGAAGTCGCCGAACATCACATGGGATTTGATTTCCGGCATGGTGGTCAGCCTGGCCAGTTCCGTCTTCACATAGTCCAGCGGAGTCGCCATGGTCACCGCGTCCCATTGCAGGCCCCCGCCCAGTTCCCCGGTAAAGGTCACCCACAGGGTTTGCAGTGCATCGGGGCCGTTGCTGGCCAACGCGGTAATCGGCAGCCAGCGGGTCATTTCCTGGGGAAAGGAGATCAGTACCAGCACATAGCCGGCCATGGCGGGGTTAAACGGATTGTGCCCCAGCCCGCCATACAGGTGCTTTGCGAAAACCACTGCGAAGATCATGCCGATCGCGGTGATCCACCAGGCTGTGGCCGGCGGCAGGCACCAGGCGAACAACACCGCTGTGACCAGAACGCTGCCATCGCCCAGGTAGGGTTTCAGGGGTCGTTTTCGCAGGCTCAGGACCAGTGCCTCGGCCATTAATCCAACCGCACTGGCCACCAGTATGTTCAATAAAAGCCCCGGCCCGAAGAACCAGGTGTAGACCGCGGCAGCCGGCACCAGCGAGAGCAGCAGACGGGTCATCACCTGGCTTACTGATGCTTCGGGTTGCAGGTAGGGTGCGCCCGAGGTTTCGAAGCGTTTCACCGTGTTTCGCCTCCCTCGTCGGTATCAGCCGCTTTGCCCCGGGTGCGGGCAAGAATCGCGTCTATCTCTCCCTTGATTTCCCCGGGGGTGTTTTCCTGGGAGGCTCTTTTCTTGCGCTTCTCTTCCAGGCGCTGCTTTCGTCGTGCAGCCTCGGCATCCAGGCGCTCCTTGCGATTCTCGAAGCGTTGCCGGGCAATATCCGATTGCACGCGCCGGGCGTCCAGCAACCTGACCTGGGACTTGGCGAAGCGGTAATACTGACTCAGCGGAATGTGACTCGGGCAGACAAAGTCGCAGCATCCACACTCTATGCATGCGGAGAGATTGAGTTCGTCAGCCCCGGCAAGGTCATTGCCACGGATATGCCAATACAATTCCTGGGGTTGGAGTTGGGAGGGACATATCTGCTCGCATTCGCCACAACGTATGCAGGGCATCTGGTCGCCGGAGGCGCGCACCTCGTCTTCTTGCAGGACCAGCACGCAGTTGGTTGCCTTGACTACCGGCACCTCGTCACTGGCCAGTGCAATGCCCATCATGGGTCCGCCCATGATCAGCCGGGAGGCCTTGGGGGTATAACCGCCGGCGGATTCGGCCAGCGTCTCCAGGGGCGTGCCAAGCATGGTCAGGTAGTTCCCCGGTTCTGCGATGCCGCTGCCGGTAACCGTGGTGATACGGGAGACCAGGGGCTGGCCATGCTTAACCGCCAGGTAAATTGCCGCCAGGGTGGCCACGTTCTGGCACAGGTAACCGATGTCGATAGGTAGTTTGCCAGCGGGCACTTCCTTGCCGCTCAGCACCTGGATCAACTGGCGTTCACCGCCGGCAGGGTAAATTGTGAAGAGCTTTTCCAGTTGAAAGCGTGGATCACCCAGTCGTTCGATAGCGGCGGACATGGCGTCCAAAGCCTTAAGCTTGTCCCGTTCGATGGCCACCAGTGCGCGCTGAGCGCCCAGCGTATCCAGTACGATTTTCGCGCCCAGCAGAATCTGGTCTGCCTGCTCTCGCATCAGCATGTCGTCGCAAGAGATGTAGGGCTCGCACTCGGCACCGTTGATTACCAGGGTGATTCCGCCGCTGGCAGCTGCACCGGCCAGCTTGGTGGCGGTGGGGAAGGTGGCGCCTCCCAGTCCGGCAATTCCCGCATCGCTTACCCGTTTGAGCAGGGTGGGCAGATCCAGACTCTCGGGATCAAGAGCCGGAAGGAAGTTGCCGAATTCATTTTTGTGGTCGGGTTCCAGCACCAGGCAGTCACCCATCAGGCCGCTGGGATGGGGGATGGGTAAGCGTTGAACGCCCAGCACTATTGCCGAGGTCGGTGCATGCAGACTGCAGGAAATCTCTCCATCGGGCCTGGCAATCTCCTGGTAGCCCAGTACCCGGTCTCCCGCGTTGACCACCGGCACGGCTGCCCGGCCGGCATGTTGATTCAATGGCAGGATCAGTCGCGCCGGGACAGGGGCGGTTCTGAGGGTGCCGGCGGTGGATTCCAGCTTGTGGCCGTTGAGCTTGAGGCCACCGTGAAAACTTTTAGCGTGGGGTGATTGGTTCATCATCTCAATCCGCGCTCTTTTCACTGATGTCTGCCGGTGCTGGCTTGGGCCAACTCCATGCCGCCAGTCCGGTTTTTACTACCACCATGTCTATGCAGTCTACCGGGCAGGGTTCCAGGCACAGGTCGCAGCCAGTGCATTCACTGGCGATGACCGTATGCATCTGTTTTGGACCACCGACAATGGCATCCACCGGGCAGGCCTGTATGCACAAGGTGCATCCGATGCAGGTGTCCTCGTCGATGACAGCCACCGTCGTGGGTTTTTCCTCGCCATTCTCCGGATTCAGCGGCTTGGCCTCCCGGCTGAGCAAGTCTGCCAGGGCACGAATGGTGGGCTCACCTCCGGGAGGGCACTGGTTGATGTCCGCACGGTTGTCGATGATTGCCTCGGCATAGGGCCGGCAACCGGCGAAAGAGCATTGGCCGCACTGAGTCTGGGGAAGCAGCGCATCCACCTGGTCCACCACCGGATCACCCTCGATACGAAAACGCTGGGCGGCGAAGCCCAGGGCCAGGCCGAAGACCAGGGCGAGTGATGTAAGAAGCAGTACCGCGACCATGAGACTACGCCAGGCCCGTGAAGCCGAGGAATGCCATGGACATCAGACCCGCTGTAATCAAGGCGATGGCGGCTCCCTGGAAAGGCTCGGGTACATCGGCCATGGCCATGCGTTCACGCATGGCGGCAAACAGGGCAAGCACCAATGAGAACCCGGTGGCAGCGCCAAAGCCATACACCAGGGACTCCACAAAGGTATGGGATTCCTGGACGTTGAGTAATGCAACACCCAGTACGGCACAGTTGGTCGTGATCAGTGGAAGATATATGCCCAGCACCTGGTAAAGCAGGGGGCTTACCTTTTGCACCATCATTTCTGTAAATTGCACCACCGCGGCAATCACCAGGATGAAGGCGATAGTGCGCAGGTATTCCAGTTCCAGGGGGGCTAGCAGGTATGTGTCTACCAGGTAACTGCAGGCCGCCGACACCGTCAGGACAAAGGTGGTTGCCGAAGCCATGCCCAGGGCACTTTCCAGTTTTCTGGAAACACCCATGAACGGGCACAGGCCAAGAAACTTCACCAGGACGAAGTTATTGACCAGTACCGTACTCAGGATGATTAGCGCCAGCTCCTTCATCGACAGCTGCTACTTGATTCGCATGCCGGGCTCGGCGCCTTCGTCCGGTGACAGGATGAAGATGTCCGCGCCGCCGGGGCCTGCGGCGAGCACCATGCCTTCGGATACGCCGAAGCGCATCTTGCGAGGCTTGAGATTTGCGACCATGACTGTCAATCGGCCGATCAGTTGTTCAGGGTCGTAGGCGGCCTTGATGCCGGCGAATACGTTACGTGTTTCGCCTCCGATATCCAGGGTCAGTTGCAGCAATTTTTCTGCACCTTCAACCTGTTGTGCGTTGACGATGCGCGCAACCCTCAGGTCTACACTGGCGAATGTATTGATATCGATTTCGTCGGCGATGGGGTCCATGGGTTTTGTTTTCTCCGTGGTCTTCAGGTCTTCGCGTGAGGCTTCTACCATGGCGTTCACAGACTTCGGGTCTACTCGAACGGCCAGCGGTTTGAATGTTTCGATCCGGGTTCCCAGCAAGGGAGATGAAAGGCTCTCCCAGTCCATCTCGCCCGAGGCGAGGAATTCTTCCGACCGCCGGGCAATGCCGGGCAGCACGGGCTTCAGAAATCCCATCAGTGCCCGGAACATATTCAGTCCCTGGGTGCAAACGGCCTGCACAGCGTGAAGTTGTTCGGGATCCTTGGCCATGACCCAGGGCTTGTGGGTGTCAATAAACTGATTGGCCTTGTCTGCCAAGGCCATGATCTCGCGCATGGCCCTGGCGAATTCCCGCGCCTCGTAGGCCTGGGCGATACCCTCGCTGGCCTGGCTGAATTCTTCAAACAGGGCGGGGTCCATTAGTTCATCAGATAACTGGCCGTCAAAGCGCTTGCTGATGAAGCCGGCGCATCGACTGGCAATATTGACCAGCTTGCCAACCACATCGGAATTTACCCTGGCGGTGAAATCTTCCAGGTTCAGGTCTATGTCGTCGATTCCGGCACCCAGCTTACTGGCGTAGTAATAGCGCAGGTACTCCGGATCCAGGTGATCCAGGTAGGTGCGGGCGGTGATGAAAGTGCCTCGGGACTTGGACATTTTCTGACCATTCACTGTCAGGAAGCCATGTGCGAAAACCGCAGTCGGGGTGCGGTAGTCAGCGCCGGTGAGTACCGCAGGCCAGAACAGCGAATGGAAATAGACGATGTCCTTGCCGATGAAATGATATAGCTCGGCTTTGCTGTCTCTACCCCAGAATTCATCGAAGTCCAGGTCGTCACGACGTTTGCACAGGTTCAGGAAACTGGCCATGTAGCCGACCGGCGCATCCAGCCAGACGTAAAAGTACTTGCCGGGCTGGTCGGGTATTTCAAAGCCGAAGTAGGGCGCGTCGCGGCTGATGTCCCAGTCCTTAAGGCCTGCTTCAAACCATTCTTCCAGTTTGCGTGAAACGCTCTCATGCAGTCGGCCAGAAGCGACCCACGTCTTGAGCATTTCCTCGAAGTCCCCGAGGCGGAAAAAGAAATGCTCGGACTCACGCTCCGAGGGAGTGGTGCCGGAGAGCACGGACACCGGGTTTTTCAGATCGCCGGGCGAGTAGGTGGCGCCACAGGATTCGCAGCTGTCGCCATACTGTTCCGCTGCTCCACAGCGCGGACATTCGCCACGCACGAAGCGGTCGGGCAGGAACATGTTCTCCTGCTCGTCGAAAGCTTGTTTGATAACCTCACTGCGAATATGCCCCGCATCCCGAAGGCGCAGGTATATCTGCTCCACCAGTTCACGATTTTCCTGGGTATGGGTGCTGTGAAAATTATCGAAACCCACCAGGAAGTCGGAAAAGTCCTTGCTCATTACCTTGCCGACACGAGTGATCAGGTCCTCGGGGGTAATGCCTTCTTTTTGGGCACGGAGCATGATGGGAGTGCCGTGGGTATCGGTCGCGCAAACGAAGAAGCAGCGATGACCGCGCATTTTCTGGAAGCGCACCCAGATGTCTGTCTGGAGATACTCCACCATATGACCTAGATGGAGGTCCCCATTAGCGTAGGGCAGGGCGCTGGTGACTAGGATATTTCTTTTGTGTTCGCTCATGAGCTGGACCCGCGGGGCCTGTGTAGTTGACCAAACCGCCAATTATGCCATAGCCAGTGCAGCAACTGCTTGCGAAAGATGTCGTTTGGCCGGCCCGAATATACCTGGTATAGCCTACTAGCTGCCGTAGACCCCGGTCCCTTTCAGTTCCTCGAACTTCAGCTTCTTGATGGCTTTCTGGTAGGCCTCGTCGCCGGTGATCTTCCCTTGTTTGTAGAGCTGCATCAATGCTCCGTCCATGGTTTGCATCCCGGACGATATTCCGCTCTGGATCGTGTTTTCCAGCTGGTCCAGTTTCCCTTGCCGGATCAGGTTGGCGACCGCCGAGGTGTTTACCATGATTTCCAGAGCGGCCACGCGTCCCTTTTTGTCCGCAGTGGGTATGAGTTGCTGGGAAACTACCGCACGCAGGGATGTGGCGAGCATGGTCCGAATCGGGCCTTGCTTGTCGGTGGGAAAGGCATTGACTATCCGGTCCACAGTGGGTGCGGCGCCGTTGGTGTGCAGGGTGCCCATGACCAGGATACCCATTTCGGCAGCGGTAACGGCAATAGACATGGTCTCCAGGTCACGCAGCTCGCCCACCAGTATCACGTCAGGGTCTTCACGCAATGCCGAATGCAGAGCGGCGGCGAAAGACTTCGTATGCACTCCGACTTCTCGCTGG
>JBFFTZ010000068.1:0-10143 GCA_041571575.1 Gammaproteobacteria bacterium
TCCCTGTGAAATCGCCGATCAGGAACATCACCTCATGACCCAGTTCCTGGAACTGGCGCATCTTGTTGATCAGGACCGTGTGGCCTAGATGCAAATCCGGTGCAGTCGGATCAAAGCCCGCCTTGATGCGCAGGGGCCTGCCCCGCTTCAGCTTTTCAACCAACTCTTCCTCACGCAGCACCTCGTCAGCGCCACGGACAATCTCTTTTAATTGTTCTTCCACGGATAACATCCGGCTCTATTCCTTATAAGATACTTAAATTGACCGCAACCAGCGCAAAGTTTAACGTAACGCCCAAACCTTACGGGACTATTGCTTTGACCCGCCACAAGACTCAAGTCTGGCACGATTATAAACCGCAAGGGAAACCCCAGATCGGGAAACGGCACTTGCCGTGGTTTGCCGTGGGCGCGGGAATCCCCTTTATCACGATGGCGCTTTACGCAATGTTCAGCGGCGGGCCCCAGCCTGTCGAGCCGGAAACCCTCCCCACGGCAACCGCCGCCACAACCGCCTATCAGCTCACCGGCGTCCCCCTGGAGTTACCCGGAACCAGCCCGGGCGGAATCCCGACCGCCCAAGCCCTGTCAAAGGCCATCAAAGATTTCCCTGCCCAGGCAGGCGAGTCCATAACCCTGACAGTGCGCTCGGGCGATTCCATGGACATCCTTTTTGGACGAAACAAGCTGGACCGGGGAAACCTGGCCGAGATTCTTGCGCTGGATGAAGCGCGAGAGGCCATGCGCCTGGTTCACCCGGGTGACGCGATCGAAATCCGACATCAGGACGGCAAGGTTCTCAGCCTTAACCGCAAGATCGACGAAACCCGCGAACTGGAGGTCACCCTCGCGGATTCGGGTCAGTACCAGTCACGCGTCATTGAGCGTCCACTGGAAGCGCGGGTGGTCTATGCCCAGGGCATTATCAAGAACTCGCTGTTCATAGCAGGTCGCGAGGCCGGCATGTCCGACAAGGTCACCATGAACCTGGCGGGGATTTTCGCCTGGGACGTGGATTTTGTATTGGATATCCGCGAGAACGACGAATTCGTGGTGCTCTACGAGGAGCTCTGGCAGGACGGTCAGCGGGTTGGAGACGGCGAGATCCTGGGCGCGGAATTTGTCAACAATGGCCGAACAGTCAGGGCAATTCGCTACACTGACGAAACCGGTAAGTCCGATTATTTCAGCCCGGACGGCGGCAGTATGCGCAAGGCATTCATCCGGGCGCCGGTGGACTTCACCCGCATCAGCTCCAATTTCAACCTGAAACGCAAGCACCCCATCCTGAACAAGATTCGCGCCCACAAGGGCGTCGACTACGCCGCACCCAATGGCACACCAATCAAGGCAGCTGGAGACGGGAAGGTCATTTTTGCAGGCCGAAAAGGCGGTTACGGCAACTGCATAATCCTGCAGCACGGTGGCAACATCACCACCTTGTATGCCCACATGTCCAAGTTCTCCAAGTACGGTCGCGTGGGCAAGCGGGTCAACCAGGGACAGGTGGTAGGCTACGTGGGGGCCACCGGACTGGCGACGGCCCCGCACCTGCACTACGAATACCGGGTTAACGGGGTGCACCGAAACCCGCGTACTGTGAAGCTGCCCCAGGCAAACCCGATAAACGCAAAGTATCGCGACGACTTCAATGCCAAGGCCGACGCCATGATGAGCCAGCTCGACATGGTCAGGCAGACGCGCATGGCAGCAGTAGCCTCCGAATAGGAATCTGCCGATGGCTGACTATTTTATTGGACTGATGAGCGGCACCAGCGCAGATGGTGTTGACGCCGTGCTGTGCGAGATCAGCGATACCCACAGCAGCGTCGTAGAGGCGCTGTGCATGCCGTTTCCTGAAAGCCTCCAGACAGCGCTAGCCCGGATCATGTCCCGCAACGAGGCAATACTTCTCCGGGATATGGGCGAACTTGATCGGGAACTGGGGCTGGCCTTCGCAAACGCCGCCATGGCGCTCATGAACAAGGCAAAGGTGCCAGCCTCCCGGGTCAGGGCGATAGGCAGTCACGGCCAGACGATCTTCCATAGCCCGGAAGGAGACCGTCCATTCACCTGGCAGGCGGGTGACCCCAATATTGTCGCCGCCCGGACCGGTGTCGTGACCGTGGCTGATTTTCGCCGCAAGGACATGGCCCTGGGAGGACAGGGAGCACCGCTGGTGCCGGCCTTTCACCAGGCAGTTTTCGGCAAGCACGGTACACGCCGCGGAATACTGAATGTCGGCGGCATCGCGAACCTGACCATACTCGGTGATGGTGGCCCGGTTCGCGGATTTGACGTGGGCCCCGGCAATTGCCTGATGGATATCTGGTGTCAGAGACACCTGGGCCAGGAGTTTGATCGAAATGGGGAGTGGGCCGCAGGCGGCCAGCCGGATAGCGAATTGCTGGCCAGCTTCCTGGGCCATCCGTTTGTTCGACGCAAGCCGCCGAAGAGTACCGGCAGGGAAATATTCAACGAAGCCTGGCTTGAGGGCCGGCTTCAAAGCCTGGTGCACCGGGTCAATGCCCGGGACGTTCAGGCAACTCTGCTGGAATTCACCGCCCGGTGCGTACTGGAATCAATGGAGCAGCATCTCCCGAAAGCCGAGTTGCTGGCGGTATGCGGCGGCGGAACCCACAACCAGGCCCTGCTACAGCGCTTGCAGGCCCTGCTTCCCGGATGCCGGGTTTGCTCAACCATGGAGTTAGGGCTGGACCCGGACTGGGTGGAAGGAGCCGCATTTGCCTGGCTTGCCCATCGCACCTTGTCTGGGGCAACCGGCAATCTTCCATCGGTAACCGGCGCCAGCCAGGCCACGGTGCTGGGCGGCATCTATCACCCCTGAGCCCCGCTCAGGAAAACTCCAGGCTTATCGGGCTCTTCCTCAAGAAATTTTCTTCCTGCTGCAAATCCGCCAGGGTAAGCGGATGCTGCTCCATCCAGCCCTCGGGAAACCTGATGCTGAGAGTTTCCCCTGAAACACTGACCTCCAGGATCGGCAGATCATTGGGGGCGCGGGACCTGTTTAGCAACACCGCCAGTCTGAGCAGGGTAATCAGGCGCCAGGTTTTCAGATGCCAGGACTTTGGAAGTCGCTTGACCGCGTCCTCGCAAATCTTGCGGCGGTGATTACACACCAGGCAGGAAAGCAAAAATTGCTCGTCCTTGGGAAATCCCGGCATATCGGCATGCTCAAGCAGGTAGGCGCCATGCTTCTGGTATTTGGAGTGAGCAATGTCCAGGCCAATCTCGTGCAAACGCGCAGCCCAGCTAAGCACCTTGCGCGCAAGGATCGAGCCCAGGTCCCATGGCAGGGCCACCTCCGACAGAAGGTCCAGGGCCGTGGTTTCAACCCGTTCTGCCTGCTGCCGGTCGACGTTGTATCTCATCTGCATAGTGCGGGTACTTAGCTCCCGGGCATCCTCCTGGGAGAGCCGGCCCAGCAGATCGTGAAGCAAACCCTCTCGCAGAGCCCCTTCCGCCACCTGCATTTCGCGAATATTGAACGTCTTGAACAATTGGTTCAGTACTGCCAAGCCGCCTACCAGGACTGGGCCACGCTCCGTGGACAGCCCGGGCAAATGATCCCGGTTAATTTCTCCGTCCGCGATCATCATGGAACGCAGCGCAGCCAGACCTGCGGGAGTGATCACCGATTCCCCGCGCAACTCCTGGACCAGCTTGCCCACCGCGCGAATAGTTCCCGAGGCCCCAACCACGCTCACCCACCCCATGTGCCTGAAGGTGTTTTTAATCGGGCGCAGTTCCAGGCTGGCAGCAAGCTCCGCCTGGCGGAAAGCCTGCTCGGTGATCTTCCCCCCTGAGAAGAAGCGATTGGTAATGCTCACGCAACCCATGTGCAGGCTCTCAAGGGCCAAGGGCTCCAATCCCTCCCCCACGATCAACTCGGTACTGCCACCACCAATATCCATTACCAGTCTACGCTTGCCGTCCGGGGGCAAAGATCTCGCTGCGCCCAGGTAAACCAGGCGTGCCTCTTCTATTCCTGAGATAACCTGGATGGAATGGCCCAGCGCCTTCTCGGCCCGGCGCAAGAACTCTCGCCTGCCCCGGGCCCGGCGAAGCGCGCTGGTTCCCACGGCCCTGACATTCTCCGGCGGAATCTCGGCCAGGCGCTGACCGAACCGTGCAAGGCACTCAAGCGCAGTCTCGGATATTTCATTGCTAAGCCTGCCCGATTCGTCCAGTCCGCCACCCAGGCGAACCATTTCCCGCAGCCGGTCAATGATCACCAATTGATCATTACTCAGGCGCGCAACAACCAGGTGAAAGCTGTTGGAACCAAGGTCAACGGCGGCGATGAGATCGCGACTTTCGGCAACCGATTCAATCATGGAGCACCATAATCATGGACAGCCGAATACTCAGCGCAGGAACTGCGCTGAACAAACTTGTGATCAATAGAATTTACCCTAGACGCCGAACGACGAGCCACAACCACAGGTAGTGGTCGCGTTAGGGTTCCTGATAACAAACTGGGCACCCTGCAAATCTTCCTTGTAGTCGATTTCCGCGCCCATCAAGTATTGGATGCTCAATGGATCCACCAGCAAGGTCACCCCATCCTTCTCCACGGCAATGTCACCGTCTTCCGAGTTCTCATCAAAGGTGAACCCGTACTGGAAGCCCGAACAGCCTCCACCGCTGACGTAAACGCGCAGCTTCAGGGCCTCATTACCCTCCTCGGCAATCAACTCTCCCACCTTCTTGGCGGCGGAATCTGTGAACACCAGGGGGACCGGCATGCTATCGGGATATGTTTGTGTTTCGCTCATAGTGCCTAGGATATGGTGGCAAAGCCCGCAGGATCAAGGGGCGTCTGCACCAGAACCCTCCGGGGTCTGCTCAGCAGGCGCGCTCTTTGCACCTCCAGCCGAGGCGGGCTTTTCGCCCTCGTGAACCAGTTTGCCGTTAACTTCGGCGCCAATAGCCATCTCCAGGAGCTTGTAGTGCACGTCTCCCACCACCCTGGCGGAGGGTCCCAGCTCGAGCCGCCCGTGGCTGACTAGGTCACCTTTCACAGTGCCATTTAATGACACCCGGTCTACTTCCACGCTGCCTTCCACGCAACCGCTCTCACTTATGCTGAGAAATGAGTTGGCCTCGTCAGCGCTGCGAACATCGCCTTCAACCTTTCCATCAATATGAAATCCACCACGAAAGGATACGTCGCCGCGCACCACCGTCTCAGCCCCGACCAGGGTCTGAATCGCGGGATTTTTTTGTTTCGAACCGAACATGCCTTCTCCTGACACTACGACTGGTCGCTACTACCGTCTGGCGGCCACTGCCAATCGAATGATTTCCGAATAGTCCTTGCGGAGCGACCCTTGGGACGCACCTCAATATTAATTTTTTCCGGCACAAAGCCCTCGGGCAAACTCAAGATCTCTTCCAGTTCCTGAAAATAGCGGAATGAAAAAGCCGGCGCGCCAGCAGCCTCCGCAGTTTGCCTGACATCCGTCAGCGCCAGGGTTTTTCCTTCGCCAGCCAGTTGGCCATCGATGGTCAAGTCTACAACACCGGATACCTGCCTTCCGTGATCCTTGGCCTGTATCAATACGATCTTGACCAGGTACCATCCCGACTCGGCACCGGGTTCCACCTTGAAGTCCCTGATCTTCAGGCCTGCCTCGCCGTCCTCGGGGCTAATAATCCCCTTGTAGAAGGCGAGGGCCTCGGCTTGCTCCTGGATGGTGCCCTGCAGAACCTGCAGACGCTGCTCAATCTGTTGGTGGGCCTCTGCGTCGATGCCGCTGGAGGTTTCCAGCAACACCACTTCATTGCGCAACTGTTCGATTTTCCGATTCAATTGCGCGATTTCCCGATCCCGTTGTGAAATCTGCTCCCGGCTTTCGAGAAGATCATAGCCCCCACGAAACCGCCCGAACTCAAACAATCCATAGGAACTTGCCAGCAAGGCAAGCACCAGCCCCGCCACCAGGAGACGATGGCGTCCTGGGCGGTGGGTCTTTACTACCAGGTTGGTCTGCAATCTGGCCAAAGTCAGTTCTCTGGATTCCGGGGTGGGCTAGTGTATCGTTCCATTCGCAACCACGCACCTGGTTGGCGCATTGCCGGCTCAGCCATCCTTTTTGCTGCGACGGGGGCGGTTGCCACGACGGTGGTGGTAGGGGCGCATCTTGCTGCCCACCCAACGGGGCCGAGCCGGCGGATTCTCGGGAAAAGCCAACTCTTTGAGTTGGTCCAGGGCCCGCGCGTAAACTACCCGCTTGAAAAAAACGACTTCCCTGACCGGCTCCCAATAGTCAATCCATCGCCATCGGTCGAATTCAGGCGATTCGGTAGTGTCCAGCCGAAAAGCGGATTCTTCACCCACCAGGCGCAAAAGAAACCATATTTGCTTCTGGCCAATGCAAACAGGAACGGTATTGCGCACAAAGCGCTTGGGAAGACGGTATCTCAGCCAGGGACGGGTAGAGCCCACAAGCTCCACATCCGGCTCGCGCAGCCCAATCTCTTCTTCGAGTTCCCGGTACATGGCCTGCTCGGGAGATTCGAATTCGTAAATCCCGCCCTGGGGGAACTGCCAGCCTGCCCGACCGGCGCGACCCGCCCAGAATAGGCCGCCGCTATGGTTCATCAAAATGATGCCCACATTGGCGCGATAACCGTCCCGGTCTATCCAGTCACTCATGCAATCGTTTTGGAATGATCCAAATACTCAGTTCTTCGTTGTCGGCATTGTTCCACAAGCCTTCCTGCGGCAACAACCGACAAACCCCAGTTTTCGCTTCCGCCGGCCCCAGTGAGTGCTATTCTGTCGCCCGTAGAAACATTCACATCGAGTTAGTTCAGCCCAATCGTGCCACGTTTAAGACCTGCAATTCTGATTCCCCTGCTTTGCCTGCTTGCCTTGAGCTGCATGGCGGCGGCCCTGCTCCTGGGCAGCGTGGAGTTTGGCGCAGGAGAGGTCGTATCAGCATTGTTCGGTGGCGGGGACCTGATGACCCGCACGATAGTGCTGGACCTGCGCCTGCCCCGGGCGATAGCCGCTTTCACCACCGGCGGCATGCTGGCCCTGGCGGGCTCTTTCATGCAAGTACTGTTGCGCAATCCACTGGCCGATCCTTACATACTCGGAATTTCCAGCGGAGCCGCAGTTTGCGCCCTGGGAATCATGGCGCTGGGGCTGGGTGGAATCTGGGTGGATGCGGGCGCCTTTGCCGGCGCCACTGCGGTCACGCTGCTTGTGTTTGCCCTGTCTCATGGTCCCGGAGGCTGGACCCCTACCCGCTTGCTACTGACCGGTGTGGTCGTCGCCTCGGGTCTGACAGCCCTGATGAGTCTCATCCTGGCCCTCAGCCCCGACGGCCAGCTGCGCGGCATGATGTTCTGGCTCATGGGAGATTTATCCCTGGCTGAATCCGGCCTTCGAAACCTGCCCATCCTTGCCCTGGGGGCGGCCCTGGGGATGATTTTCGCCCGTCACCTGAATGTCCTGTCCCGAGGAGAATTGCCCGCCGAGGCGCTGGGATTGTCGGTGAAGCCTGCCCGCATTGGTATTTATCTTGGCAGTTCCCTGATTACCGCACTGGCCGTGACCACGGCAGGCAGCATTGGCTTCATCGGACTGGTGGTGCCTCACCTGGTGCGCCTGGTAGCCGGACCCGATCACCGCATCGTGATCCCGGCCTCCGTGTTGTTGGGCGGGGCTTTGCTGACCTTTGCAGATGTGCTGGCAAGAACCGTCGTAGCTCCGACCCAGCTGCCGGTAGGCGCGCTGACGGCATTAATCGGCGTGCCGCTTTTCCTGATGCTGCTGGGTCGCCAGAGACATATCGGCTAGTCGGAGATTTTTACCCTGTCCCTGCCATCGGCCTTGGCCTGGTACAGGGCCACGTCCGCCGCAGAAAGCAAGCCCTCACCCAGAGCCGTATGGTCGGCGGCCGACCTGGGAGGAACAATTTCCGCAATTCCGATAGACACCGTGACCGTCAGTGCCTGGTCGCTACTGACCTCCATGGGCGTGGCGGACACTGCCTTGCGTAT
This sequence comes from Gammaproteobacteria bacterium, assembly GCA_041571575.1. GTDB lineage: Bacteria > Pseudomonadota > Gammaproteobacteria > Steroidobacterales > BM003 > CAKZML01. The sequence goes on from JBFFTZ010000068.1 coordinate 8,038, forward strand.
CCGCTCCGCGAGCTTCTGGGCCTCCACCGCACGAGTGGCCGGCATCAACACAGCAAATTCCTCCCCGCCGTACCTGGCGGCCACATCGCTGGTTCGGATCTGGCTGGACACCCGCTTCACGATCTCCCGCAGCACCCGGTCCCCCGCCTGGTGGCCATGGATATCATTCACCTGCTTAAAGTGATCCACATCCAGCATCAGGCAGGTAAGCGGAGCCTGCTGACGCTTGGCAACGGCAATCTCTTCGCCCAGGCGCGACTCCAGGTAACGTCGGTTATGCATCCCGGTCAATACATCGGTGAATCCGCTGCGCAGCAACCGTGACCTGTTAACCGCATTTTCCACGGCAAAAGAAGCAACATTTCCCAGGTGGGACAAAAAGCTGGTGGCGTGGTGCCGGGTAAAGCGCCGGTCGTCCACGCTCGCGAAATTCAGGCAGCCCACCAGGTTTTCCTCCCTCACCAGGGGAATCAGCGCGACACTCTTGAGCTGGTCTTTTTGCTTGAACAAAAGGTCGTGGTCACCACCAATGAATGGCCCAAGCCAGACGGAGCGCATCCGCTGCACCTGCGCCGGCACCACATTCATGGAGTCAACAAACCGGATTCCGGGAATCGCAGGTTCCTCACCCATCTCGCTGGCCAGTAAGTGGCGAATCTCATGCTCCGGATCCCATAGCAAAAGAGTGACTTCATTCAGACCATAGGAATTGGCCAGCCCCACGGTAATGCGATCTAGAAGATCCTCCAGGGTCCTGGCCTTGAGCAGCAGAATCTCGCGCTCCAGCAGGCGCAGAAATATTTTCTCGTTGTCCGTGGCAGCCTTGCTCTGGATGAGTAGCTGTTGCCTCAGCTTTGCTATCTCATCCCGCTGGGTCATACCCTGCCGTCTCCCGGCCTATCGCGTCTTCCATGCACGTAAGACCGTCCTGAATCCATCAGCTCGACAAAGTCTTCCTCATGCCCGCCGCGAACCATGCCAATAATTCGCACCACTGCATTTTCCAGGGCGGTAAGGGCTTCTTCGCCGTACTCATTCAAGCGCTGGATTTCAAAATACAGACGCGGGTTCTCCTCGCTGAGCTTGGCGGCGATATTGAACTGGGCATCGAAGGTGGTACTGGACATCTTGATCAGCGCCGGTGCGGCCTCACCGCTTTCCGCCAGGGCAGTCACGAAGGCAATATTCAGGGCGTGGGACAGACCAAGCACATAGGCAATAAGGCGATCATGATCATCCAGTCCCAATTCAACCTGTTCCGCCATGGTCGAGGCAAAAAGGCTGCGGGCTTCCGCGGTCGCTGCCGGGCAGCCCACATCCACGAACACCACATGCCGTCCCGACAGCAATTCCGTATCAGGACCAAACATGGGATGCACCGAGGTAATCTTGCAACCTGCCTTGACCAGGTCGGTAAGAGGCTGGCGCAGGGGTGTCTTCAGAGAGCCCAAATCAAAGATCAGGCCTTGCGGTCGGACCTCCGACAACTCGGCGAGAATTTCCGCCGTCGCCCGTATCGGTGTGGCTACCACGATGATGTCATGATCCAGGTCCATTTCCCGCCAGGCGAGCTGATCGCCAGCGGGTAACGCCGGGTCAGAAATATCGACGTTAAATCCCTGGGATCTCAGGAAACTGGCAAACCATGCACCCATGCGTCCCGCGCCACCAATCACCAGGGCACGGCGACCGCTCCCCTGGCCCTCGGCAGCCACCCTGTCCTGCTCCTGGGCAGTGAGCGATGAGCGAATCAGCATGGCAAGGAGTTCCTCGGCGATATCCCCCGACAAACCCACTTCACCAGCCAGTCGCCGGGCATTTTCCAGCACGTCCTTTTCCCTGGCGAAATCCCGGGTGTTCTCACCCCGGTCACGCTTCACCTGGCCAATCTTCTTGGCTGCATCCTGTCGCTGGGCAACCAGCTCCAGAATCTGGCGATCCAGATTCGACAAGGTATCTCTCAACGATTCCTTAGACATGTCTTCCTCACCGTGGTTTTACACGACGCATCATTTGCAGGACATCCTGCGGGTTGGGTCAGAATAGCGGCAAGTGTCACCATTTCGCGACCCATTAAACCCGCTCCGCCGGATAGATTGCCGCCGA
>JBFFTZ010000069.1:0-10032 GCA_041571575.1 Gammaproteobacteria bacterium
TCCACACCGTCACCAAAGGAGCCGGCCTTGGAACCTGTCGCTGCATAGGCATAAACAAAGTTGTCTTCATCCAGATCGTAGTCAACCCCAAGACGCCAGTTAAACGCATCGAATGATTCGCTGTTGTCATTGGTATCGAACAACTCGTAATTCCCGAAACGATCCTGGGAACCCATTCCGTAGGTTAAGTCTGCACTGGTAAACAGAGGCAGTATCAACTCGTCTTGTTGGTCAGGAGTAGGCCAACCATCGTTGGGAATCGCGCCTCCGGTCCAGCTGCAATTTGCGCCGCCGTAGCAACCGTAGTTACGGCCACCAACGTCGGTACGGGTATCTTCCGTGTAACGCATACCGGCGGTGAAGTGCAGTTGCTCGGTGTAGTGCCAGGTGGCCTGGCCAAACAAGGCCTGGGATTCCAGTGTGCGCTCAGGCTGGAGAAAGGATATTCCTCCGGGGGCGCCCAGGCTACAGCAGAAAGGCTGTTCCACATCGAAGACAATCGCGTTGTCTTCGCGGAAATCGAAGGCACCGAAAATCCAGTTTACCGGACCGGTCATACCGACCAGCTGTAATTCGTTAGACCAGGTTTTGTAATCTGATGAGTCAGTCGCCAGGTAGAGACTTCCCCAGGGCGAATCCCGATTGAGCCAGCCTGTCGTGGCACCCGGTACAGGCCTCCAGCCCATATCACCGTCCCACTGCTGACGACGCTGCTGCCTGGCATAGCCCAGGTTGTAGACGAGATCGATATTCTCGGTGAGAGCCCAATTAACGTGGCTACGCACGGCATCCATGGTCATGTCCAGGTAACCGGGAATGTTCGGATCGACGTAATCGATGCCACCGCCGTTGTATTGACACACGGCCGGGTTTCTCTCGCAATTCGGCGCAATAGGCCAGCCCGCGGCGTTGTCCTGGGCAGTTTCAAGAGTTAGTCGCCAGGACAAATCATCCGTCGCATCCCACAAGCCGCTCACCCGAGCAGCCCAGCGGTCCGCATTGCCGTAGAAGTCATCCTCGCTCACCGGATGATTCCAGCGTTGATCCATGTCCGGAATACCATCGGGGCCGGTGTAACCAACGCCCTCCAGGTCCTTGGCTCCGGTACCCTGGTCGGCGAAACCATCACGCATCTCGGCGAAGAAATTTGCCCTGACAGCAAAATTGTCAGTCACTGGAAGATTGACGGTACCCAGGATTGAGCGTTGCGCACGGTTCCCAAGTTCAAGGGCGAATGTGGAGTAGATACCCTCGGTAGTGGGCTTGGCGGTAACCACGTTCACGCTACCTGCCGCGGAGTTGCGGCCGAACAATGTTCCCTGGGGACCGCGCATCACTTCCAGGCGTTCCAGGTCATACATCAGCGCCACAGCACCCTGGGGACGCGGCGAGTAAACACCGTCCACATGGAAAGCAACACTCGGATCAGAGATCTCTGTGAAGTTGTTGCTGTTAATGCCGCGCATGGTCATCTGTACACCGCTGTCCGAGGGCGAAAATGCGACCTCGAAATTCGGCACCAGGCTGGCTGCGTCGCGAATGTCCCTGACACCATTAGTGGTCAAGGTGTCCTGGTCAAACGCCGAGACAGCAATCGAGGTGGTCATCACATCGGTTTCCACCCTGGTGGCGGTCACCACGACTTCCTCGATGACATCCCGTCTGGTCTCCGGTTTTTCTGCCGCCTGCTCCTGGCCAATAGCCAGGGGAGTCGTCAGGCTGACAGCAGCAACCAGTAGTGAATTAACGATAGTCTTAATTGATTTATTCATTGCCTTTCCCCAGGTCCGATGGGTGCTCGTACTTGTATCTTTGGCCCCATGGTCAAGACTGCAAAAATGCAGCCTTGCCAGGCCTGTTACCTTGCGCTTTCTCATGGCTCCATCCCGAGGTCATCCCAGTAGTAGGTTTCACCCGTTCCCGGCTGCAGGAAGTTAAAGAAGAGATTGGCGCGCACATAGGTCGCAGCGGGATCAATTAGCCCTGCGAAATCAAACACCATTAATTCCCATACACCGGCCTCTTGTGTGAGGACTTCAAGCTCGGCGAACGCCGAATTATCGGCGTTCTCCACCTTCAGCAACACCGGAACACCCGCTGCTGGCGATAACACCCACACGCTCATGCGAGTAGCGGTGTCGGTGAACGGTATCGGTGTAGCAAACCCGGCACTTGATGAGCCTGGATCAGCGTAACCCACGGTGACACCCGCCCAAAGCTGGGCATCCACCGGCTTGGTAAACATCGCCACTTTGTTGGCGGCATTTAACGGATCCACCACCGGATCCCCGGAAGCCGTATCAGGCACAGAGATCGCGCCTTCGAACGGCGCCAGCCTGTAATCCACAGTCGGGTCCTCGAAGGTTACCGGCAAATCGATCTGGCTCAGGGCTGGCGGACCAACCGCGTCGCTCATCACGTCATCCCAGTAATAACTGGCACCATTTGCATCGTTCAGGAAGTCAAAGAAGATGATCGCCCGAACCCAGACAATCGAGGTGTCTATACCCTGGGTTGAGTAATCGAAAACCAGGGTTTCCCACTCGCCCGCCACCGTCGTATTCACGGTCAACTCATGGAAGCTGGTGGCATCCGCGTTTTCGATCTTGAGCATCACCGGAATACCCGCCGCCGGCGACAAGACCCTGACGCTCAAAGTGGTTGAGTCCACCGAGAAAGGAATCGGACTCGCAAAGTCATACGCGTCAGGGGCAGCGATAATGGTTCCCGCCCATGGCTGACCGTTCTTGGTGGTCATGGCTACCGTGTTCGCAGCACCCACAATCGGATCGTTAACCAGCACTGTTGCCGCACCCTCGAAATCCTCCAGGTAATAATTCACGTTGGAGTCTTCAAAGGTGACCGGCAGGTTTATCTTATCCAGGGCAGGAGGCGCTCCTCCACCAAAATACAGATCATCCCAGTAATAGACCTGACCGGTTCCGGCCGTGCCAAAGTCAAAGAAGATAGGGGCACGGACATAGGTCTGGGTGAGATCAATACCCACGCTGGAGAAATCAAACACCAGGGTTTCCCACTCGTCAGCGACAGTGGTTAGCGTCAGCACCTCGTAAGCGTAGGCGGCTGGAATCTCAGCCGTTTCCACTTTCAGAAGCACCGGGACACCCACCGCCGGAGAGTAAACCCGAACGCTCATTGAGGTTTCGCCCTCTGCGAACGGGATCGGGGTTGCGAAGCCGCCGTCTCCACCCAAGGTTGTACCAGCCCAGACTTCTGACGGAGCATCCGCTGAGCCCTTGGTGGTAATCGCAACCTGGTTGGTTCCACCCACAGGATCGTCTCCAAGGACAGAGCCCGCCCCGCCAAAATCACCCAGCAGATAATCCACACCCGAATCATCGAAGGTCACCGGCAGATCTATCTGCGCCAGCGGATCTGCTTCTGTAGTACCGACCCAGCGAATATTATCCATCTGGAAGGTGATTCCGCCCGCCTGGGTGGTCGGGAATATCACGATGCCGGTATTGACGTTGGACAGATCCAGCCCGCTGGAAGTCATTCGGGAAACCGGGAAGGTAATCGTCTCCCAGACCCCGTCGGCAACCACGCCAAGGGGCTTGTCACCGCTGGTGCACGGATAGAAACAGTCAATCTTGAAAGTCATACCCGTCGTGTTGCTGCCGTAATCCAGGACCTTCAGATCGAATACTACAGCACCGGAATTATAGGCATTGGTATCGACAGGCACCGAACTCTTGACGAACCACACACCATTCGCTGATGAGTCATTAAAGGTCACTTCAATCACGTCGCCCCGCTCGGGCTCATCTGAGGCAATGATTGACCAGTTGACCTTGTCGGTCGGGTTTGTGCCAACGAAGTAATCAGACCAACCGCTACCGGAATCTGATGCACCCATACCCGCAGTCCACGTTGCGGTATTCACCACATCGTCGAATACCACGAGATCAGGTACACCCTCGGTTTTCAGGTCTGCACCGCAAGCGCCAACCACCTTACAGGCGTTGGTCACGCGAATCCTGTCGATTAAGACGTCCGCAGCACCATCTGTCACTTCGAATACGAAGGGATTCCGCACATCAGCCAGGTCTACACCCAAGCCTATGTCCAGCGGGTTCGACAGCAACATGTCGAACTTGATCGAATAGGTCTTCCAGGCACCGACCGCGATCTCTGAGGCAGGAATCACGACCTGGCCGAGATTCGGGTATTCGCTCTGGAGTTTCACCCAAAGATTGGTTCCCACATCGATACTGTTGACCATCATATCGAAAACAATTTCCCCAACAGGATCACCGCCAGGGCCGACATTGCGGTTGCCGGAGAAGTCGAATCCTGTGCTAAGCAGCGGGTCGTCTGTCAGGTCTTCCGACTCCAGGTAGACATTGGCCGGTCCACCGGATACGGCAACGTGCCAGACAGTGTTTGTCGCATCATCCGGGTCGGTCGCCATCGGATCATTGATTACGGTTGCGCCATCACTGGTGTAACCGTTCACCTGCAGGGTGTTGGAGGAAATCTCACCACCAACATTCAACTCAATAGTTTCGGGACCATCTACATACAGATCCATACGCTCAAGATAAGGCTGAGCGGTCTCGACATCCTCAAGGGGTCCGCCATCATTATCTTCCAGCGCTACGACCGAGGCATCGGCCACGCCGCAACCCCTGCCTGTCTCGGCATTGGAATTGGCGCACTCATACACACGGACATAGTCGATTTCAAAATTCTGGGGCCAGACGGTGCTGGTATCTGGACTGCCGACCGGATCGCCGCCAATCGCAAAATTCATGATCAGGTGAAATAACTGATCGAACGGCGCGTCACGGGGACCCTGCTTGAAAGCGCCGAATTCATTGAAGTAGCCATCTTCGTCAGCCGGGAAATAGGCGTACCACTGAGAGGCTTTCTGGGTCTGGTAATGAACACCGTCAATATAGAATCTCAGGTTGTCCCGTTCCCACTCCATGGCGTATTCGTGGAAACCCATGCTGGGTGAAACACCAAGATCATTGCGGGAAGAAGTGCCATAGGACGGCGGTGTAGGCAGCCCATAGTGAGTAGTACTCTGGACGCTGTTGTTTCCATTTACCCCCGGATTGAACGCTTCCATGATGTCGATCTCGCCACCACGTGGCCAGGGGCCATATACCGTCTCATCGGTGGGCAACATCCAGATAGCTGGCCAGACGCCCTGCCCTTCCGGCAGACGTGCGCTGATCTCAACACGGCCATAGCGGAAATTGAATTTACCCTTGGTGTCAATGCGAGCAGAGGTGTAAGTACCATCCGCTTCTTGCCTGCCCTGCAGGGTAAGCACGCCACCGGCCACCTGGATATTATCCGGCGTGTAGGTTTGCATTTCGTTATTTCCGAAGCCACAGAGGTCGGGACAACCGTCTCCAACCGTGATGTTCCACTTGGCCTCATTCAGCGCTTCTCCGTCGAACTCATCCGAGAAGGCTACTCGCCATTCGACAGGCGGCGGAACGAAATTGCCTTCCGGCACTTCATCCGAAACCCCGCCGCAGGCTGACAAGCCGGCCAACAAAGCCAGGTAGGCGACAGAACGCCAAAAAGCTATCGGCGCGCCACCCGCTGATGCGGGCTCAGCGGGCTGTCGCTGGTTAAATCTAAGACTATGCATGAACATCTGAAACACCTCGGCTATCGGGAAACCCCTGACTGATCCACTGAATGCGCGGGTAATCGTTCGTTCGCCTCTTTTATCCTTCCCACGATCGGCCGTAGTTTGTCGGCCTGTCAGGGCAAAGGCGTTGACATTCACTGCGTCCTGCAGGGAACCTACCTCACGAGCTCAATTTGACGTCTTTTGGTCGCTCCCACGGGCTTTCCGCATGGAGTGACGAAGGCCTAACCATAAATCGGTATGACAGCGCTGTCAATTTTTTAATCTAAATCTATCTTTTGACCCGCCAACCGAACCGACCTGGGACGGCGGGGATGATTTTTCGGCACCCCTGGCCAGATCTGGGATGCCGACTCACAGCAATATTCCTCCATTCATGGGCGGGTAAACATGGATTTGGCTGGAGAATTCCACCTGAACCCCATGCCGCCGGGCCCACTTAACCGGGAAAACAAGCGGGCAGAAACCCCTCTTGGGCGTCTCAAGGGTAATTCCGGGGCCGGATTGGCTACTCAAGTGTTCTCCAGGGACGTTATGATAGGCAGCACCGCTTCGGAAGCCGCTGTCACTACCTCCAGGGCAAGATCAGCGCAACCGTTGCATACAGCAACTGGTTCACTCCAACGCAGTAACGGACTGGCCGATAGTTTCCGCCCGGGAGACAGACCGAATGACGTGGAACGAATAGATGACCGAGAAGGCCGAACACACACCTATGATGCAGCAGTTCCTGCGCATCAAGAGCGAACACCCCGACGTGATGCTGTTCTACAGGATGGGGGATTTCTACGAATTGTTCTTCGAGGATGCCAGGCGCGCCTCACGGCTTATCGACATAACCCTCACCAGCCGCGGAAAATCTGGCGGTGAGCCCATTCCCATGGCCGGCGTGCCGGTACATGCCGCTGACACTTACCTGGCCAAGCTGGTAGCCAAAGGCGAATCTGTCGCCATTTGCGAGCAGATTGGCGATCCGGCCACCAGCAAGGGCCCGGTAGAGCGAAAAGTCGTCCGAATCATCACCCCGGGCACCCTCACCGAGGAAGCCCTGCTGGATGAACGCTCGGAATCTTTGCTGGTCGCCGTTCACCTGGGCGCGAAGGAACGCATAGGCCTTGCCTGGCTTGACCTGTCCTCGGGTCGATTCAGCGTGATGGAAGCCCACACCCGGGAGGCCCTGCTGGCTGAACTGGAGCGCCTGCGTCCGGCGGAACTGCTGGTTAGCGAGGAAGCAAGTCTCGATCCGAGGCTGCAAAACCAACCTTATATACGTCGCCGGCCACCGTGGCACTTCGAGAGCACCAGCGCCAGGGACCGGCTACTTGCCCAGTTCGGCACCCGGGACCTGGCCGGTTTCGGTTGTGAAAAGATGACTGGGGCAATTAGCGCAGCCGGCGCATTGCTTCAGTATGTCCAGGACACCCAGCGCACCGCCCTGCCCCACATCCGTGGCCTGAGGGTGGAACAACGCGACGATGCCCTGCTCATGGATGCCGCAACCCGCCGTAACCTGGAGTTGCAGTTCAGTCTCTCGGGTAACGATGAGTACACCCTGACCGGGGTGATGGACAGCACCGTCAGTTCCATGGGGGCCCGCCTGCTGAGGCGCTGGATTAACCGGCCCCTCAGGGACCAGTCAGTGCTGGCCCGGCGTTTCCATGGGGTAGACACCCTGTTGTACAACCGTCGCTATGTGGATCTGCGTGAGCAACTCTCCGGTATCGGGGACGTGGAACGCATCCTGGCGAGGATCGCCCTGAAAAGCGCCCGGCCCCGGGACCTGGCAGCACTGCGCCGGACCCTTGAGCGCGTACCCGCGCTGCGTGCCGCGCTGGGCGACCTGGACAGCCCCCGGCTGGCGGCACTGGGCGAACTGTGTGGCGACCACAGCAACACCCACGACTTGCTGCAGCGGGCGCTGGTGGAAGAACCGCCGGTACTGATTCGTGACGGCGGCGTACTGGCCCCGGGCTTCGATGTCGAACTGGATGAGCTGCGGAATATCAGCGAGAACGCCGACGCATTTTTGACCGACCTGGAACAGCGCGAACGGGAGCGCAGCGGCATCGCCACCCTGAAGCTGGGCTACAACCGGGTGCACGGCTATTACCTGGAAATCGGTCGCAGCCATGCCGACAAGGTCCCCACAGAATATGTGCGGCGCCAGACCCTGAAGGGCGCCGAGCGCTACATCACCCCCGAACTCAAGAGTTTCGAGGACAAGGTCCTCAGCGCCCGGGAAAGATCCCTCACCCGGGAGAAAGCCCTTTACGACGAGCTGCTGGCGGAGCTGGCCACTGTGCTGGAGCCATTGCAACAACTGGCCGAATCCCTTGCCGAACTGGACGTGCTGGGCTGCCTTGCCGAGCGTGCCTTCGAGCTTGAACTGGTGCAACCCAACTTGAGCGAGACACCGGTTATTAATGTCATTGCCGGCCGTCACCCGGTAGTGCAGCAGGTCCTGGAGCATCCGTTCGTACCCAACGACCTGGTGCTCAACGATGACCGGCGAATGCTGGTCATCACCGGTCCGAACATGGGCGGCAAATCCACCTATATGCGCCAGTGCGCATTGATAGCTATCCTGGCCCACATCGGCAGTTTCGTTCCTGCCACCGAAGCCACCATCGGACCGGTGGACCGGATCTTTACCCGTATCGGGGCCAGCGACGATCTTGCCGGAGGCCAGTCCACCTTCATGGTGGAGATGACCGAGGCCGCCAACATTCTGAACAACGCCACCAGCAACTCCCTGGTGCTGATGGATGAGATCGGCCGGGGCACCAGCACCTTCGACGGGCTGTCCCTGGCCTGGGCCTGCGCCCATTACATGGGCGAGAAGGTCGGCGCCTTCACCCTGTTCGCCACCCATTATTTCGAGCTGACAACCCTGACCCAGGAACTGGCCGCCTGCGCCAACGTCCACCTTGACGCCACCGAGCACGGCGACAAGCTGGTCTTCCTTCATTCAGTCAAGGAAGGTCCTGCCAACCAGAGTTACGGCCTGCAGGTCGCTTCCCTGGCGGGCGTTCCGAAACCCGTCATCACCCGGGCACGCAAATATCTGCACCAGTTGGAATCACAGCGTGAACAACAGGCCGCCCCGCCCCAGGGTGAACTGGCGCTGTTCGCGGTGGAGCCTGAAGAAGAGCTGGAAAATCCCGTGATCGAGGCCCTGGCGGATATCGACCCGGATTCCCTCAGCCCCCGGCAGGCGCTGGAAGAGCTCTATCGGCTGAAAAAACTGCTGGATTAACGCTATTGGTCCCGCAGGAAGCGGCCGATCCACCTCAACCCCCGACCAAAACGTTCATGCGGCATTGATACGCACTTTCGACACTTGAAACAGGCGGCAATATAGGCAAGGCTCTGGATTGGAACAATCCAAAAGCGAGAATAGCCAAAAGCCACCATACTACCGCCGCTTCGACCGGAAACTGCCGCCATGTATCAGTACCGGTTACTGGACTGTTCCGTAGTTAAGTATCCGAACGTGGCTGTTTTTTGAAACCATAGGTAACGCTCATATGGCCTCTAGCACGCCACGTCAGCAAAATGATTCCAGCCAGAATTTACTATTTCGTTTTCCGGCTTTTTGGCTGCTACTGCTGTGCCTTGTCGTCTACATACGCGCTCTGGGCGGCGATTTCGTCATGGATGACTGGCCGGTAATCAAGGAAAACACCAGGATCACCGAACTTCGACATATTCCCGACTATTTCACTAGTGGCGTATGGAACAATACTGATTGGTCCAAAGAAGCCAATTTCACTGACAAGCAGCTTTATCGCCCACTTTTCCTGGTTACCGTCAATGTGGGACATCATCTTTGGGGCAACAACCCAGCGGGCTATCACGCGCTCAACATTCTCCTCCATGGCATAAATACACTCCTGGTTTTCTGGCTCATCCTGGAATTCATTCCGAGAAGAGAGACCTCGGCAGCTTTTTTCGGCGCCGCCCTGTTCGCAGTCCACCCGGTTCACGTGGAGTCTATCGCCTGGATAGCGGGTCTTACTGACCCACTGGTTTCATTTTTTCTTCTGAGCTGCTTTCTACTGCATAAACGGAACCTCCAATCAGGGAAAAGCAGCTACGCTTACCTGGCACTCTTTTGCTATGCAGGAGGGCTGCTGAGCAAGGAGGTCGCAATATTCTTCCCGTTTGTGATTGCAACTAATGACTTGCTGCAACATCGCTTCCGTAGCAAACGATATATCCCATACATTGCCTTGTTAGGGGGCTATTTTCTGGCAAGATCTGCCGCGTTGGGGCAAGGGCTGGATTGGGCCAGCTTTGATCTGCAAAGGCTCCCAGTACTGTTCGAATACTTCTTTCGCTACATTCAACTGCTCGTAGCCCCGTGGCCGCTGGAGTTTTACTTCGACAGGCCCGGA
>JBFFTZ010000070.1:0-9982 GCA_041571575.1 Gammaproteobacteria bacterium
GGAAGTTGAACAGGGTCTCGGTTTCGCCCCGCACAGCCAGCAGGCTGATACAGCCGTCTCCATAATCCTGCTCGGAGAAACTGAACCCGGGAAGCTGGGCCCGCAGGTAACTGAACAGAGGGCCGTCAGCCGTGATGTCCCGCGGTGGATTGCGACTGTCGCAGGCCACCAGCCGGGAGAGGTGCTGCAAGGTGGTTTGCAGTGATCCGGTCATCAGCTGTTGTCTCCCCGGGGCCCACCGTTCACCTGGGTCCACAAGGACGAGCTCTGGCCAAACAGCTTGATGAATCCTTCTGCCTCTTCCACGCTCCAGTCGGCGCTCTGGGCATAGACGGCGCCGGCCGAGTTGAGGATGTGCGGAGAGCTCACCGCTACCGGATAAATGTTACCGCCCTGGGTTTCGATGGTCACTTCGCCGTTGACCACGTACTGGGAAGATTCAAGGTAGGCTTCCAGGTCATGTTTGAGGGGCTCGTAGAAAAAGCCCTGGTAAACCAGTTCCACCCACTTGGCGGCCACCTGGGGTTTGAACCCGTTCTGGTGACGGGTGCTGACCGCCTCCTCAAGCGCCCGGTGGGCAGTTTGCAGGGCGTGCAGGGCGGGGGCCTCGTACACGATACGTCCCTTGAGTCCCACCGTGGTGTCCCCGGTGTACATGCCCCTGCCCACCCCGTAGGCGCCATAGGCCTTGTTCAGGCGGGCCAGCATTTCCGGTCCCTGGCAGGGCTTGCCATCCAGGGCAACCGCCACGCCGCGACGAAACTCGATGGTGCTGCGCAGGGGTTCGCCAGGCCACTTGGCCGGTGGGCTGCACAGGTACCAGGTATCTGGTCCCGGGCTCTCCCAGCGATCAATTTCAGAGCCCGAGATGGTCACCCCGAGCAGGTTCTCGTTCATGGTGTAGGTGGCAGTTTTCTGGCGCACCTCGAATCCGTTCTCCCGCAGGTACTGCATTTCATAATCGCGCACCGCGCGCCCCGCCTGCTGGATTTCCCGGATAGGCGCCACGATGTTGAAGTCGCCCAGGGCGCGCACGGTAAGGTCAAAACGCACCTGGTCGTTACCCATGCCGGTACAGCCGTGGGCAAAATTCCGTGTGCCCTTTTGCCGCGCCAGTTCCAGGCACTTTTTCACGATCACATAACGGTCGGAACATAGCAGCGGGTACTGGTACTGGTACCACTGGCCACCCCAGAGCATGGGCACCACCACTTCCTGCCAGACCTCGTTTCCGGCATCGATCACCACATGTTCGGCAGCGCCCAACTCAATAGCCCTCTTGCCGATATATTCTCGCTCCTGCGCGCTGACGCCGCCGGTGTCCACGAATGCAGTGATCACCTGGTAGCCCCGCTCCTTGAGCCATGGAACGCAGAAACTGGTATCAAGACCGCCGGAAAACGCCAGCACGATATTCATGTCAGACATGGTGGATTTCCTCTTCGTCATTGTTGGTTCTCAAGCAGTGTGGCCATCATCGCCTTTTGTACATGCAGGCGATTTTCCGCCTCGTCGATGGCCACGCAGTAGTCCGCGTCCATCACCTCGTCAGTGGCTTTCACGTTCCGCCGCAGGGGCAGGCAGTGACTGAACTTTGCCGAGTTGGTAAGAGCCATTTTCTGTGCGTCCACCATAAAGTGCCGGCTGGCCATTCGGATACCGGTTTCCTCCTCCCAGCGACCAAAGTAGGGCAGTGCCCCCCAGCTCTTGGCGTAAACAAAGTCGGCGCCGGAGTAGGCTTCCTGGATGTCATGGGTGACCGTCAGGGATCCGCCTTCGCGCTTGGCGTTTTCAGCGCCGGCCTGCATGAAGCGTTCATCCAGCAGGTACTCGGGGCTGGGGCATAACAGGGTCACGTCCATGCCGAACTTGGAGGCGATCAACAGGGCCGAATTGGCCACTGCAGTGTTCAACGGCTTGGGGTGCCAGGTCCAGGTCAACAGGAACTTTTTCTTGTCGGGCTGCCCGAGTTTTTCCTGGAGGTTCATCATCAAGGCCAGTTCCTGGCAGGGGTGGATGATGGTTTCCATGTTGATTACCGGCACCGTGGCGTACTGGGAAAACGCCATCAGGGTCTTGTCCTGCCGGTCCTGTTCCCAGTCGGTAAACTTGGGAAAAGCGCGCACCGCTATCAGGTCGCAATAGCGGGAAAGTACCTGGGCGGCTTCTTTCACGTGTTCCTCGGCCTCTCCATCCATGGTGGTGCCCAGTTCGAATTCCATTGGCCAGGCGTCCTTGCCCGGTTGCAGCACCACCGCGTGTCCGCCCAGCTGAAAAGCGCCCAGTTCAAACGAGGTTCGGGTGCGCAGCGAGGGATTGAAAAATAGCAGCGCGATGCTTTTGCCCTGCATGCATCGGGAGGAGTCGGAGCCTTGTTTGAAGGCGCGGGCACGGTCCAGCACCAACTGCAGCTCTTGCCTCGTCCATTCCTCAGTTGTCAGAAAATGTCTCGGTGACATGGTGACTCCAAACTGTTTACAAACCTCTTAAATGAAAAAACCCGGCCTGGGGCCGGGTTCCTGGTGCAATCTTTCTCGTCCTTACTCTAGATCAACACAAAGCCCAGCCGTCCTTTGACAGGTTGCGTCGGCGCAGGTTGTGGGTCTTGATTTCCTGGGTCATAGTTTCATCAAAATTTCGGACGTGGAGTGAATAGGTATCATGATCACGGTTGTGCCGCAAGGCATCATTTTCGGGAGGCCGCCAGGGTGGAGATAGAAAACGACGGAATTTATCGCGCGGTCGTATTCGATCTGGACGGGACCTTGCTGGATACCCTGGAAGATATCGCCACGGCGGCCAATGCCACGCTTGCCGAATTGGGGGAGCCTGAACTGGAATTGCAGGCCTACCGGGAGCTGGTGGGCGAGGGCGTCTTGAGCTTGCTTGAAAGGGCGGTACGTCAGGACAGCCAGGCGCGCCACGACCTGGCCCAGGCGGTGCAGCGCCTGGAGCACCATTACGGCCAGTGCTGGAATCGGCGCACCCGACCCTACCGGGGGATTCCCGAACTGCTGGATGCGCTGGCGACCAGGAAGCTTCCCACGGCGGTGCTGAGTAATAAGCCCCACGGCTTTACCACCCTGTGTGTCGAGCAGTTGCTGTCGACCTGGCGCTTTGAAATTGTACTGGGTGCGCGGGAAGGCCGGCCCCGGAAACCTGACCCTTCAGGCTTGATGGAAGTGATGGAAGTGCTGGGGGTAAAGCCCTGGCAGGTTCTGTACCTGGGCGACACAGCCATCGATATGCAGACCGCAGTGGCCGCCGGTTGCTATCCGGTGGGGGTGAGTTGGGGGTTCCGATCCCACGAGGAATTACTTGCCGGCGGTGCCCTGAGCGTGATTTCTCACCCGGAGCAGTTGCTGGAGATGCTCTGACGCTCGCCGGTCATGCTCTGGTAGAATGGTGCTTCGTTTTTCTGAAACCAGTTCCACCGTTATGGATATATACAAGCGCTTTCATATCGAGGCCGCCCACCGGCTGCCCAATGTTCCCGAGGGCCACAAGTGCGCCCGGTTGCATGGCCATTCCTTTGAAGTTGATATCTACGTCAGCGGCCCCCTGGATCCGAAACTGGGCTGGGTGATGGATTTTGCCGACCTGAAGGCGGCTTTTGAGCCCCTGTATGCCCAGATGGACCATAACTACCTTAACGAGTTGCCGGGGCTGGAAAATCCCACTTCCGAGAACATGGCGCACTGGATTTGGCAAAAACTCAAGCCCGAGCTTCCGCTGCTAAGCCGGATCGTGATTCGCGAGACCTGTAACTCGGGGGTGGATTACCGGGGCGACCAGCAAGCCTAGCGCCCGGCGATCGTGCTGAGCAGGGCCTGGATGCTCTCCAGGGGCGCGGAACACTGCATCCCCACGCACTGGTAGGCCACGGTCTCTTTCTTTGCTGCCTTGCCCTTGATGCCTTCAGGGAGGTCTTTGGCGTCCGACGGAATCGCAAATACCATGCGTCGCGGCGCGAAGATCGACTGGGTTGTTTCCCGCCAGTCCTCCAGGGCCTCTCCCTCGCCGCGAATGATCAGCGTCTCCACCGGAAGCACGGTGTCCTCCAGGGCCTGTAGCAGACTGCAATGTGCATAGGGATACCGCTGTATCGCCGGCCAGGCGGCCTCCAGGGTGCGATCGGCGGCCTCCAGGTAGCGGGGCTCACCCAGCAGCAGTCCCAGCCTGCGAAGGACGCTGGCGGCCACTCCGTTGCCCGAGGGTGTGGCATCGTCGCTCAGGCTCTTGGGACGGTGAATCAGCTGCTCCTGGTCATCGGCGGTAAAGAAAAATCCGCCGGCGTCCGGGTCCTCGAAATGGGCCAGCAGACAGTCCGCCAGTTCCGTGGCCCATGCCAGGTAATCGCTGCGCCATTCACACTGCAGCAACTCAAGCAGTCCTTCGGCCAGGAAGACATAGTCGTCCAGGTAACCGCTGAAACGCGCCTTGCCATCCTTGTAGCTGGCCAGCAGTCGACCGTCCTGCCACAGCCGCTCATGAATGAAGTCGGCGGCGCCGCGGGCCGACTCTGCCAGTTCCGGGCGGCCAAGGCTGCGCGATGCGATGGCCATGCCGCGAATCATCATGCCGTTCCAGGCGGTGAGGATCTTTTCATCCCTGCCGGGGCGAATTCTCTGTTCCCGGTGTTCCAGCAGGCGCTTGCGGGCCTGGGCCAGCAAGTGCTGGGCGTGGGGTTCGGTGATGCCCAGTTCCTTGGCCACTTCCTCCGCATCCCGGAAAGTGTGCAAATGCCATGCGCCCTCGAAATTCGCCTGCCGGTCCAATCCGTAGACTGCGGAAAACAGCGGGTATTGTTCCTCGTCCAGCAGCTCTTTCACCTGCTCCGGGGTCCAGACGTAAAACTTGCCTTCCTCGCCTTCGCTGTCCGCATCCAGGGTGGCGTAATAACCGCCCTCCGGGGATTGCATCTCGGCCAGCACCCAGTCCGCGGTTGAATTGGCAGCCCGGTGGAATACCTCGTCACCGGTGGCCAGCCAGAGCTGGGCGCACAGGGCCAGCAGCGGCCCGTTGTCGTAGAGCATTTTTTCGAAGTGGGGGATCATCCAGAGGTCGTCCACCGAGTAGCGATAGAAGCCGCCACCCACCTGGTCGAAGACCCCGCCCTGGATCATCCGCTGCAGGGTCATGGCCGCCATGTACAGGGCCTGCACATCGGGCTCTTCACCGTGGGCGCTTTCCCGCCAGTGGCGCAACAGGCGCTCTATGCCCGGTGAATGGGGAAATTTGGGCGCATCGCCGAAGCCGCCATGCTTGCTGTCGAACTGCTGCTCCAGCACGGTGCGGGCCATGGTCAGGGGCTCGTTTGTCAGCTCGACCTGGTCCTGTTTCTCCGGATTCAGGCGGGTGAATACGTCCCGCAGGGACTCGGTTTGCCGGGAGAGTTCCTCGCCCTGTTCCGTGTAGTACTGGTGTACCCGGTTCAGGATGTCCTTGAAGCCGGGCATACCGTAGCGTGGTTCCGGCGGGAAATAGGTGCCGCCGAAAAACGGGGTCTGGTCCTCGGGTGACAAGAACATGGTCAGGGGCCAGCCGCCTGCGCGTTGG
The DNA here is from genome assembly GCA_041571575.1 of Gammaproteobacteria bacterium. Taxonomy (GTDB): domain Bacteria; phylum Pseudomonadota; class Gammaproteobacteria; order Steroidobacterales; family BM003; genus CAKZML01. Next base: position 5,560 of record JBFFTZ010000070.1, read on the forward strand.
GTGATGATCTGGTGGGCAGTCTGGTAAATCTTGTCCAGGTCCGGACGCTCTTCCCGGTCCACCTTGATGTTCACGAACAGGCGGTTCATCAGCGCGGCCGTGTCCTGGTCTTCAAACGACTCATGGGCCATCACATGGCACCAGTGGCAGGCCGAATAGCCAATGGACACCAGGATGGGCTTGTTTTCTCGCCTGGCCAGTTCCAATGCTTCCTCGCCCCAGGGATACCAATCCACGGGGTTGGACTCGTGCTGCTTGAGGTAGGGGCTGGTCTCACCGGCCAGTCGGTTGCACGCCGCTGCCATGGAATCTCCGGGGTTTTTTTTGAAGGCTAACTATACTTGAATTCACACTGGCCGCCCGAAGGTGGCGCAAGCATTGTAGAATGCGCCTTTATCTAACTGAATGGATTTCCAGTCATGACAACTGAAAACCTCCTGCGTCTGCGGCCCCAGGAAGACAGGCGCCTGCGCGCCGGACACGTTTGGGTGTTCAACAACGAGGTCAACGTGGCGGTAACGCCAATCAAGGGTATGCAGCCAGGATCCATGGTGCGGATCGAGGATTGCCGCAGCGGTTTCCTGGGCTGGGGTTACGTGAACCCGGCCAGCCTGATCTGTGCCCGGGTGTTGTCCCGTTCCAAGACCCCGCCCGATGCTGACTGGATCCGGGCCCGTCTGGAAGAGGCCCTGGAGTTGCGCGAGCGTCTCTACCCGACCCCCCATTACCGACTGGTGTTCGGTGAGGCTGACAGCCTTCCCGGCCTGGTGGTGGATCGCTATGGTGACCAGTTGGTGGCCCAGGTCACCACGGCGGGCATGGAAGCGCTCTGGCCCATGGTTATGGAGGCCCTGCAGGACCTGCTTTCTCCCAAGGGCATCCTGTTGCGCAACGATACCTCGAGCCGTGAACTGGAAGGTCTGGAACAGTACGTCAAGGTGGCTGCCGGTGATGTACCCGAGTTTGGCGAGGCCCTGGAAGGGGAGTGCCGTTTCAAGGTGCCGCTGAAAGATGGTCAGAAAACCGGATATTTTTACGACCAGAGCAAGAATCGCGACAGCTTCCTGAAATACGTTAAGGGTGCCAGGGTGCTGGATGTGTTCAGTTATCTCGGCGCCTGGGGTGTGCGGGCGGCCAAGGCCGGCGCTGCCAGTGTGACCTGCGTGGATTCCTCGGCCAGGGCCGGCGACTGGATTCGCGACAATGCTGCCCTCAACGGTGTGGAATGTGAGGTGCTGGTCAAGGATGCGTTTGATGCCCTGCGTGACCTGGAAAAGGCGGGTGAGCGTTTCGACGTGGTGGTGCTGGACCCGCCCGCGTTCATCAAGAAGCGCAAGGACCAGAAAGCCGGCACGACTGCCTATGAGCGGATTAACCAGATGGGTCTCAAGTTGCTCAAGCCCGGCGGCATCCTGGTCAGCTGTTCATGTTCCTTCCACTTGTCCCAGGACGACCTGCGCAAGGCGGTGGTCAAGAGCCTGCGGCGCACCGACCAGCGGGGGCAGTTGCTCGAGGTTGGCGGGCAGGGGCCGGACCATCCCGTGCACCCGGCGATTCCCGAAACCGCTTATTTGAAATCATTGGTACTCAGGGTTTTGCCCCGCTAGTGATGGTGGTCAGGAAACCGGACCTGCGTGATAGACTGACGCCAGTTCTGAAGGCTTAAGACATGTTTGTATATCCGGAAATAGACCCTGTATTCCTGGCCCTGGGGCCGCTGCAAATTCGCTGGTACGGATTGATGTACCTGGTGGGTATCTCGGCGGGCTGGTTCCTGCTTCGGCGTCGCGCTGGCAAGTCCGGGTCCGGTTGGACCGCCCAGCAAATTGACGACCTGGTGTTTGTCTCGGTCATCGGCATTATCGTGGGCGGGCGAGTGGGCTCCAAGCTGTTCTACGACCTGGATTCCTGGCTGGCTGACCCGATCAGTATTTTTATGATCTGGAAGGGCGGTATGTCATTCCACGGCGGCCTGCTGGGTGTGGTCATCGCCATGCTCTGGTTCGGTCGCAAGAACGGGAAGGGGTTTTTCCAGGTTGCGGACATGGTTGCACCGGTGGTGCCCATCGGCCTGGGCGCCGGACGCATTGGCAACTTCATCAATGGTGAGCTGTGGGGCAAGGTGACTGATTCCCCGCTGGGTTTCCTGGTGGATGGACAGGTGCGGCATGCCTCCCAGTTGTACGAGTGTCTGCTGGAAGGCGTTGTGATGTTCGTGGTGCTGTACTGGCTCTCGGCCAAGCCACGGCCCACCATGCTGATCTCGGGTATGTTTGCCCTGATGTATGGCTCCTTCCGTTTCGCGGTGGAATTCGTGCGACTGCCGGACGCCCACATTGGCTACCTGGCCTGGGACTGGCTGACCATGGGACAGGTCTTGTCGTTGCCATTGATCATACTGGGAGCGGGACTGATTATTGCAGCAAACCTGCGTGATGACTCCAAAGAGGTAAAGGCGTGAAGCAGTATCTTGATCTCATGCGTCATGTGCGTGAGCACGGGGCGAAAAAAGATGACCGTACCGGAACCGGGACCCTGAGTGTGTTTGGACACCAGATGCGCTTTGACCTGTCCCAGGGCTTTCCCATGGTCACCACCAAGAAACTGCACACCCGTTCCATCATTGTTGAATTGTTGTGGTTCCTGAACGGGGACACCAATATCAAGTACCTGAATGACAACGGTTGCTCGATCTGGGACGAGTGGGCCGACGAGAATGGCGACCTGGGACCTGTTTACGGTGCCCAGTGGCGTTTCTGGAAAGCAGCCGACGGGCATCATATCGACCAGATCTCCAAGGTGCTGGAGCAGATTCGCACGACCCCGGATTCCCGGCGCATGATTGTTAGTGCATGGAACGTGGGCGAGCTGGAACACATGGCCCTTGAGCCGTGTCACGCGTTCTTCCAGTTCTTCGTGGCGGACGGCAAGCTCTCTTGCCAGCTGTATCAGCGCAGCTGCGACATTTTTTTGGGCGTGCCATTCAACATCGCCTCATACGCCCTGCTTACCCACATGGTGGCCCAGCAGACTGACCTGGAGCCGGGTGAGTTCATCTGGACCGGGGGTGATTGCCATCTCTATTCCAATCACCTGGAACAGACCGATTTGCAGTTAAGTCGTGAGCCCTATCCGTTGCCGAAACTGAACATCAAGCGCAAGCCCAAGGACTTGTTCAGTTATCGTCCGGAGGATTTCGAAATCATCGGTTATGAGCACCATCCGCACATCAAGGCGCCGGTCGCGGTCTAGACCGCGGTGGGTCCCCAAAGAGGTAGCAGCGTGTTAGTCAGCCTGGTTGTCGCCATGTCGGAAAATCGTGTTATCGGCCGCGATAACACCATGCCCTGGCATCTTCCCGCAGACCTTGCTCATTTCAAGGCCCTGACTCTTGGCAAACCCGTCGTCATGGGACGCAAGACCTACCAGTCCATAGGCAGGCCCCTGCCAGGCAGGCAGAATATTGTGTTGACCCGTGACGCCACATTCCAGGCGCCGGGCTGCGACCTGTGCGCCAGCCTTGAGGAGGCCTTTCAGCTGGCCGGGGATGTCCCGGAAGTCATGATTATCGGCGGTGCGGCACTGTATGAAGCGGTGTTAGACACAGCTCACAGGATCTACCTCACCGAGATACACGCCGACATCCAGGGTGATACCTGGTTTCCTGAACTTGACCCCTCGGACTGGAAAGAATTGAGTCGCGAACGTCATGCTGCGGATGAGCGTAATAGCCTGGATTATTCCTTCGTCACGCTTGAGCGCGTAAACCGGTCATAGGAGACCGGGACGGTTCACGATTTTCCAACCTGTGTCTAGCTGGAGACTGCCGCACAGGATGCGCTCCAGCGCTGCACCACGCCTTCAGGTTCCAGCCGAACGCCCGTGAGGCTGCGTCCCCACACGCAACCGCTGTCCAGACCGATAACATCCGGCCTGATGAGCACGCCCAGTGCGGACCAATGGCCAAATACGATGCGCAACCCCTGGTGTGGGCGGGGAAGGTCGAACCAGGGTTTCAGGTCGGATCCGCCCGCTTCGGGAGGCCCTTTTTGCTCAAGATCCAGGCTGCCGTCGGGGTAGCAAAATCGCATTCTTGTGCAAGTGTTAATGGTGTATCGCCAACGGTCTGTCTTGCCCAGTTCGGCGCTCCACTGATTGGGGCTGTTTCCGTACATCTTTTTCAGTAGCCGGTTGATCTTGTCACTGGCCAGGACTTTCTCAACCTTGCCGGCCTGCTTAAGCGCCTTCTTGATTGTCCACACCGGGGACAGCCCTGCGTGCACCAGGGTGTAGCCCAGTTGCTCCTCATGGTGGATCAGGGGGCGTCGACGCAACCAGTCCATGAGCGCATCGCAGTCTTTCGCCTTGAGTACCTTGCCCAGATTCGCCCCGCCCTTGTCGGCCGAGCGTAGTCCCGCCGTTA
>JBFFTZ010000071.1:0-9954 GCA_041571575.1 Gammaproteobacteria bacterium
ACGGGACCTGCATAACCGGCAACCATTGTCGCGCCGAGAATAAAAACCATCTTTGTTATTGAATTGGACACTTTCCCCTCTCCCCATGATGCAATTGTCTGCACCTGACAGTTGAATGTCGCAAAAGTATGCTTGGTAATGAAACATGAATCAAGTTTCATGTCATACTAAGGACAAGAATGGTAAAATTCAGCTCCAGGGCGGAATCATCAGAGACCCTTCGGTGAACGGTAGGAAAACCATGCGATATGCAAATGACTTCAATATAGCCGGGCTCCTGGTTCTCCTGGCGGCCGGTTTGCTACCAGTGTCCAGCGCACTGGCTGATGACAATGGGGCAGGGCGTGTCACCGTTTCCGGGATATCGTCTGGCGGCCATGCGGCGGTACAGGTGCATGTGGCCCTTTCCAGCACTGTCAGCGGTGCCGCGGTTGTCGCTGGCGGGCCCTACCACTGTGCCGAGGGGAATCTTCTCCATGCGCTGGGGCGGTGTATCAGCGGCGCGGCACTCGAGGTGGACCCGCTGGTGGAAGCTACCCGCGCCGCAGCAATTGCCGGCACGATCGATCCGGTCGAATCATTGTCCGATGACCGGGTGTGGCTGTTCCACGGCAAAGCGGATTCCGTTATCAAATTCGGTGTAGTAGACGCCTTGCGTAGTTTCTATGCTGCATTTCTGCCAGAACAGGCCATCGCACTGGTCGACAATATTCCCGCGTCGCATGGTTGGCCAACCCTGGACCAGGGTATCGCTTGCGGGGAAATGGGTGCCGATTACATCAACGCCTGTGATTACGATGCGGCTGGGGCGATGCTGCAGCAACTTTACGGTCCCTTGAACCCGCCGACTATAGCCCTTGAGGCAAACCTGAAGGTCCTGGACCAAACCTCGATTGTTGCAGACGGCGCCAGTTTCGCCGACTCCGGGTATGCGTACGTGCCTCAACCTTGCGTCCAGGCAACGGGGGAATGCCGCCTGCACGTGGTCTTTCACGGCTGCCGCCAGGGTAAAGAGTTCATTGAAGATCGATTCGCAAGAATGTCAGGCCTCAATGAATGGGCCGAGAGCAACCGTATCATCGTGCTCTATCCCCAGGTGAATAAATCGCTGTCGAATCCTCAGGGCTGCTGGGATTGGTGGGGCTATACCGGCGCTGACTATGACCAGCAAAGCGGTAAACAAGTGGCGGGAATAGCCGCCTTGATTAAGGCCTGGTCTGAGCAAGATAATAAGCCGAGACCGTAAATAAGGGATGATCTTGCCATTCCCGCCGAAGTGTGCAAACTTATGAAAAGTGAATCAGTATTCACATTTGAGCCCTTTCTTGATCCCAAGGTACCAGCATGACCAACATGGGAATCGTCTCTACCGGAACCTATTTTCCGGAGACCTACGTCACCGCAAAAGAAGTCGCTGAGCAAAGCGGTCTGCCTGAGTGGGTCGTGAGAGAAAAGCTGGGCATAGAGCGCAAGTTTGTCGCGGATCCCAAGGTGCACCCCAATGAGATGGCCGTTCATGCAGCACGCAAGGCTATCGACGCGGCCGGCATCGATCCCCTGGAGATAGACGTTGTCTTGTGCACCACGGAAGAGTGGCGAGAGTACCTGCTGTGGACTTCGGCCATTGATCTGGGCTGGGAAATCGGGGCCAGGAACGCGTGGGGCGTGGATGTGCATACCCGGTGCGCCACAACCATCGCGGCGATGCGGATTGCCCGCGGTCTCATGGCCGATGATCCGAACATCAACACGATCCTTATCGGAGGCGGTTACGCAACGTCCCATTTCATCGACCTGACGGACCTCGATACTTCGTTCATGTTCAATATAGGGGCCGGCGCCGGCGCGATGATTTTGAAACGCGACTGGCACGAGAACCGGGTACTGGGCATGCACATGATCGCCGACGGATCGATGAGCCGGCACGTGATTGTTCCTGCCAGCGGCACCGTCCAGCACCCGACTGATGCGGCGGTCGCAAACGGTGGATACAAGTTCAGATTGGTGGAACCTGAAGCCATGAAAACGAGGCTGGGAGAAGTCTCGATAAAGAACTGGCTGGAGTGCATTGATACTGCGCTCAAGAGCTCAGGAAACAACCGTGACGGTGAGCCCTATTCACGCCGGGATATCGACTTTCTCAACATGTCCCTGGTGAAACCCTCGGGTCATCGTGAAATGCTCGAACACCTGGGGCTGACGGAGGAACAAAGCGCCTACATGTCCAGCATCGGTCACATCGGTGAACAGGATGCGATCATCAATATCGAAGCCGGCATCGAGCAAGGGCGCCTGAAACCGGGTGACACCATGGCGATCATCGCCGCGGGTATCGGTTACATCTGGGGCGGCGCGATCGTCGAATGGGGGCCTGTCGGAGCGACCCGATCAACGGAGTCGCTTGCATGACAATTTCAACCTTGCCCGGAATCAGCGCGGAGCGCATAACGACCGCCCGACTGAGCACCCGGGTCCTTTTTCACGGCCCTGATGACGGAATCCCCGTGCTGTTTATCCATGGCAATTTTTCTTCCGCAACCTGGTGGGAAGAATCCATGCTTGCAATGCCCGGAAACTACCGCGCGATCGCGCCCGATCAGCGCGGCTTCGGAGGCGCGGATCCGAGCGCGAAAATTAATGCCCAGCGCGGCATGAATGATCTTGTCGAAGACGCCATCGCGCTAATGGATCATCTCGGATACGAAAAATTCCACCTGGTCGGGAACTCCCTTGGTGGATTGGTCGCCTGGTGGATGATTGCGGCCTGGCCACAGAGACTACTGTCCGTCACCTTACCTGGTCCGGGTTCGCCATACGGATTTGGAGCCACCCGGGATGAACTGGGCACACCGGTGAATGATGACTACGCCGGCTCCGGTGGAGGCTTGCTGAACCGTGACCTGATAAGGAACATTCGTGAAGGTGACTTTACTGCGGACTCGCCATTTACCGCGCGTTCGGTACTCCGCATGCTCGTTTGGGGGCCGCCGTTTATTCCGGAGCGAGAGGACGCTCTGGTGGAGGCGACGCTACAGGTGCACCTGGGCGATCGTGACTTGCCGGGTGACCACGTAAGCTCCGATAACTGGCCGCATTTTGCGCCGGGGAAATGGGGTGCGACGAACGCGATGTCGCCCAAATACACCGGCGACCTGGTTGATAGAATCCTCGCAGCCAGTCCGAAACCGAAAATTCTGTGGATATACGGGGCCGACGACGTCGCGGTGTCCAACAATGCCGCGTCCGACCCGGCAACACGCGGTCAGGCTGGGTTTCTTGAAGGCTACCCGGGCGTTGAGTCGTATCCGCCTCAACCGATGATGAGGCAGATTCGAAAAGTCCTCGACGACTACGCGGCGAGTGGGGGTGAATACGAGGAAGTTGCGATCAGTAACTCCGGCCATGTGCCGTTTATGTCGCACCCGGATAAGTTCAACCGCTCTTTCCACAAACATCTGGCCAGAATTGGCTGAATGTGAAATGTTGTGAAACATGAACCGTCAAACAAATAACAAGAAGCTCCCCAAGACAGCGCGTGGCAGGAAAACCCGCGACAAGTTGTTACAGGCAGCCGAGATCGAATTTGGTAGCCAGGGTTTTCACGATGCGTCGGTGAGCGGCATTACCCAGCAGGCAGGGGTGGCGCTTGGCACGTTTTACAATTACTTCGAAAGCAAGGAAGAGCTCTATCGAGCCCTGGTAGGTTACATGAGCCACAGGGTCCGCAGCTGGATCGCGGAACGAATCGCGGACGCGCCGGATCGTATTAGTGCGGAACGTAAAGGCCTGCAAGCCTATCTCGAATTCGTGCGCGAGCACCCTGGCCTCTATCGCATCATTGCCGAAGCCGAATTCGTCGCCAACGATGCGTTCATGGAACATTATCGTGGCATTGCACAAGCCTATACCGCGAACCTCAGGGCCGCCGCCGAACGGAATGAAATCCGGGATGGCGACTCGGAAGTCTGGTCCTGGGCCATTATGGGCATGATGGTCTTTTTGGGCATGCGTTACGGGGAGTGGGATCATATAACGGACCCGGCTGAGGTCGCGCGGCGTGCCAGCGATTTGCTGGCTAATGGTATTGCCTGGAAGGAGTGAATGCCCCGTTATGAGTTTTCCAGTTTTCGATATCCCTGCAAAACGTGCCGAACTCGACCCACACAAGGTTGCCTTCGAGGACCTGGTCAGCGGCGAGTGCGTTACCTATCGGGAGTTGGATGAGCGAACCGGTCGATCCGCCGCGCTGTTGGCCGGATTGGGAGTCGGGGCAGGTGATCGCGTTGCGCTTCTGTGTCGGAACAGGATCGAGTTCTTTGAACTCCTGTTTGCCTGTGCACGTCTCGGCGCAATACTGGTCCCGCTGAATTGGCGTATGCCGGCGAATGAACTGGCGCCGCTGATGACCGATTGTGGTGCCAATTGGCTGATCCACGGGTCCGAAGATGCGGATACCGCTGCAAGTCTCTCCAATGAGCTGCACGCTTGTTTGGATCTGGATGATGCTTCCACGGAAGGTTATCGCGCTCGGCGGGATTCGTGCGAAGCCCTGGTCGGGCGGGTCGCCTGGCCATCGGACGAACCCTGGTACCTCTTATATACCTCGGGGACTACCGGCATGCCCAAGGCCGTCATCCAGACGCCCGGCACAGCAATGGCGAATTACATCAATATCTCCCAGGCGATGGGACTGCGCGGCGACGATACGACCCTGAACTACCTGCCCTTGTTTCATACCGGTGGCATCAACCTCACCACCCTGCCCGGTGTGATCATGGGGGCAACTACGTTATTCATGCCGGGATTCGACGTTGACCGGACGATCGACCTCCTTGAGGCCGGCCGGCTGGACACGTTCTTTGGCGTGCCTGCTATCTACCAGGCGATCAGCCTGCATGAGCGGTTTGACGACCTCGACCTGGGGCGGGTTCGCTGCTGGGGTTGCGGTGGGGCTCCAATGCCCGACAACATGTTCAAGAAGTTTGCTGCCCGTGGAGCCACGGTGCTCAATGGAATGGGCATGACCGAAACCGGACCGACCTTGTTCCTGATGGACGCTGAAAATGCGGCGAGAAAAATCGGCTCGGTGGGCAAACCGCAATTGCTTTCGTTGGCGCGACTGGTTGGTCCCGACGGCAAGGACGTGCCGCGAGGAGAGACCGGCGAACTGTGGTTTGCGGGTCTTGGCATGACGCCAGGCTATTTCAATCGCCCCGGGGAAACGGCCAAGACGCTGGTTGACGGTACCTGGCTGCGCAGCGGAGACCTGGGGCGCCAGGATGATGACGGCTATTACTACATAGTCGGACGACTGAAGGACATGTACATTTCCGGTGGCGAGAATGTATATGCCGCAGAAATTGAAAACTGCCTGCATGAGCACCCGGCTATCCTGGAGGCCGCCGTGGTGGGTGTGCCTGATGAAAAGTGGGGCGAGGTTGGCCATGCATACGTGCTGCTCCGCCCGGGAAATGAATTGCCCGATGAAGGTGATCTGATCGCCTATTGTCGGCAACATCTTGCGCCCTACAAAGTGCCAAAGAGATTTCTTCGTGTAGACGAATTTCCTCGTACCGCTGCAGGCAAGATTCAAAAGCACCTGCTGAATACGACTAGCGGCGACTGAGGCCAGTGTCACTTTGCGAGACCGCAGTCGTGCGCAGCTTCAGCCAGGCGGATTTTGACCAATTCGCCCGGCTGAGCGGGGATGACAACCCGATTCATACAGATCCGGCCTTCTCTTCGCGGACACGCTTCGGCAGGACCGTCGCCCACGGGCTGCTGTTGTGCAGCGTTCTGCGCAGTCTCGTCGATCAGTTGTTGCCGGGAGGCCGGGTTCTTGAGCAGTCGGTCATGTTCCCTGCGCCCACTTTCGCGGACGAACCGATGCGCTTCCACGCCGAAATTACGCCAGGAACCGGCGTACACAAAGACCTCAAGCTCACGGTAAGCCGGGTGAGCGACGGCGAGATTACCTGTCAGGGAAGTTGCAGGGTGATGCCATGAAGTTGGGCGATTCCGCGGAAGTGACGCGCAGCTTTAGCAGCCAGGACCTGAGCGACTACGCCGATCTGAGCCAGAATGCTGTTGCCAGGGACCGTATTCCCGAGCCATTGATCGGAGCGCTGTTCTCGTATTTGCTGGGCGTGCAGCTTCCCGGCAACGGGGCTAACTACCTTAAACAGGAAACTGAATTCCACGGCACCGCCCGGATGGGCGACCCATTGACTGCCCGGGTGGAAATAACGCGCATCCGGTCGGACAAGCAACTCGTGGATTTGTCGACGACATGCAAGGACTCCGCTGGGCAGCTGATCGCCACTGGGCGTGCGCTTGTTTCCGTGCGCGACGTTACAGCTGGATTGGGTTCCCGTGACTGAGTCTCTCGTAACTCTGGATCTTGCCGGAGAGGCAGCCATTATCCGGTTGAACCGTCCTGCCCGGCACAATGCACTTGTGCCCGAGTTGCTGCTGGACTTGCTTAATAAACTCAACGATGAGCGCAGCCACGAGACCAGGTCGGTGGTTCTCGCCGCAGAGGGTCGTTCCTTCTCAACCGGAGGTGACCTTCTCGGATTCTGGGAGCACCGCGAAAACATTGCCGACTATGCGCAGCAGCTGGTCGGTTTGCTGAACCAGGTCGTGCTTTCCATTTACACGCACCCTGTACCGGTCGTCTGCGCTGTCCAGGGGCAGGTCACGGGTGGTTCACTGGGTCTGCTCCTCGCTGCCGACCGAGTCATAATGAAACGCGAGGTGTCTATCACGCCATGGTACTCGGAGGTCGGATTCAGCCCGGATGGCGGCTGGACCGCCTTGTTGCCTGGCCTCATTGGGCGCGAACAGTCCATGGGCTGGCTGTCGAGCAATGCCTCGGCCACAGCTGAAAAATGCCTGGCTATGGGTATTGCTCACGAACTTGTTGCGAGTGACGTGGTCGAGGCAGCGCTTGCGTGGTCGCGCACATTCGCCGAAATGAGCGCGGCGAGTATTCAGGATGCTCGCCCATTAACAGGCCGCAACGCGGCGCAGCTCAGTCAACAGTTGGAAGCGGAACGCACTGCCTTTGTCAGGCAGGTACAGACTCCGGAGGCGATCGCCGGTATCGCACGATTTATCGGCAAGGAACTACTTGAGGAAAGTGAATGAAAATTGAACGATCCATTGTCGCCATTACTGGCGCAGCTGGCGGCCTGGGAGCCGCCATGGCACGACGCCTGGCAGGCCAGGGTGCGCGCCTGGCCCTGATCGACTTTAATCCGGACATGCTCGATGAACTCAGTACGAACCTGAAGCTGCCGGGCGAGGATATCCTGACCGTGCCCTGCGATGTCAGCGACGAGTCCCAGGTCGACGAGGCATTCAGATCCATCGTCGGACATTTTGGCGGACTGGACCTGCTGGTCAACAACGCCGGAATTACACGTGACGCATTAATGCTGAAGTTCAAGGACGGCCAGCTGCAATCGAGAATGTCGCTGTCTGACTGGAATTCCGTCATTAACGTCAACCTGACGGGCGTTTTCCTGTGTACCCGTGCAGCCGTTGAGCACATGATCAGTGGCGGTCACGGAGGGCTGGTCATCAATATTTCCAGCATTTCCAGGGGCGGTAACATGGGACAGAGTAACTACTCGGCAGCCAAGGCCGGGGTTGCGGCAATGACTGTAACGTGGGCCAAGGAATTCGCTCGTTATGGAATCAGGGTGAATACAATCTCGCCGGGCTTTATCGGAACGGAAATGGTTCGATCGATGAAACCGGAAGCGCTGGCCAAGCTGCAATCCATGATTCCTGCGGGCCGCATCGGTGAGCCGGATGAAATAGCACACACCGTCCAGTACATTATGGAAAACGACTTCGTCAACGGTCGCAATATAGAGGTCGATGGTGGTATGCGGCTTTAGCCGCGGTGACCCTCCAGGCCAGGCGCCGGGTTGCTGGCAGCCGGTAATGCGGACGGCGCCCTTGCTGACAGGCCGATCCTCGGTACCCGCCGCACAGCACGGTGCCGGCCAAGAGTAATCCTGGCCGCCCGGCCCAAAGGCCTCGAATACCCGGCCCGATTCCGCTTCCGGCAAGCAACGGCGGGGGTCTGGCCTGGCGGTTTTACAGGCCTGGAATCCATTTAGACTGGCGCCGGTATGTTACTCCGGCAAATCAACTAGATGTTGACTATATGTGCAGTCCGCCTATAATTCGCCCTAGCGTGCAAGTTCGCCCGATATTTATGCCCATCATTTCGAAGTTCCATTGTAGTACCTCGTCCTGTTTTTCATAAGTAATAGCAACACTTCTCGCAACACCGGCCTTTTTATAAGGCTTTAATTACTCTTGATTTAATAGGATTTAGATATGTCTACTACTACTGGTACCGTCAAATGGTTTAACGAAGCTAAAGGCTTTGGGTTCATCGAGCAGGAAAATGGCCCCGACGTGTTTGCGCATCACAGCGCAATCGTTGGTGAAGGCTTCAAGACCCTGGCCGAAGGCCAGAAAGTCGAATTCACTGTCACCCAGGGCCAGAAGGGTCCCCAGGCAGCGAACATCGTCGCAGTCTAAACCAGATTGTGATGGCTTGACCCCCAGGGGTTGAGCAAAAGAGGGTAAGACCTGAGGGTCTTGCCCTTTTTTTATGCCCGGATTTTGATGAGCCCCCGGGCGAGTTCCGAGTGCCGTCGCCCGAGTTCCCCCATGGTGGAAGTTGTACTTCCACGAATCCCGCTATTAGACTCAATCGCAACCTCGTCGATGATAAGCACCCATGAATAAAATATATTTTTCTTTGAGCAAAAACTGGGTTTCCTGTGTGCTCTTTGGAATGGCCCTCCTGGGGGCGGCGCCAAGTCCGGCCAGCGCCCGGTCGTTGCAGCAGTGGGTGGACGAAAGTTGCCCTGAATGTGCATCGCTGATGGAGTCCCGCACCGGCGTATACATACTGGAAAAGGGAGAAGAGGCCCTGATCGGGCGGGCCTGGTTAACCCAGCACGCAAGCAGGTCCATTGATATCCAGTACTTCATCTGGAGCACGGATAACATCGGCACCCTCGCCGCAGAGCAATTGCTTCTCGCCGCGGAGCGAGGAGTCAGGGTCCGGGTCCTGGTCGATGACCTGCTGGTGGATGCCGAGGATCAAACCTTGCTGCTGCTGTCGGCACATCCCAATGTTGAGATACGCATCTATAACCCCAACCTGTCGGTAGGTGTGTCCCTGTGGGACCGATTGTTTAATACGGCCTCTGATTTTCGTGGCGTTAATCAGCGCATGCACGACAAGACCGCCATCTTTGACGGGATCGCCGGGATTACCGGTGGACGGAATATGGCCGATGAGTATTTTGATTTCGACCACGAGTACAATTTCCGCGATCGTGACGCCTTGTTATTGGGGCCCGCCGTCAGGGACATGGAAGAAAACTTCGAGGAATTCTGGGTAAGTTCCCTTGCCGTGCCGGTGGAAGACATCCTGGCTGACTCGGTCCGCGTCCCAACCGATGAGCAGGTGGCACAACGGGCGAGAGAGCTTCATGCCTATGCGGCGGATCCAACTAATTTCGAACCGGAAATTCGCCAGGCAATTGCCGATATCCCGAAGTACTTCCCCAAGTTGCTCAAGGCGATGTCCTGGGAAGACGTGACCTTCATCAGTGACGAGCCAGGAAAGAACAGGGGCGAATTCGGACTGGAGGGTGGGGGAGAGTCGACCCGCGCACTCATCGAAGCCATCAAGAGCGCCAAAAAGTCTATCCTGATCCAGTCGCCCTACCTGATCTTGCCGAAGGGCGGCATTGAATTGTTCGGGCAACTGGTGGCGCGGGGAGTCAGCATTCGCATTTCCACTAATTCCCTTGCATCCACCGACAACATTCCCGCGTTCAGTGGGTACTACAAGCAGCGGGACGACTTGCTTGAAACCGGGGTAGAGCTATTCGAATTCAAGCCGGAGCCCGGGAT
>JBFFTZ010000072.1:0-9915 GCA_041571575.1 Gammaproteobacteria bacterium
AGGTGTACCCGTACCCAGGCTCTCGTGGACATCCGAGGTACCCGGCACCGTCCGGGTCAACTCCATGACCTGCTCGGTGGCCAGGCGCAGGGCTGCAAAATCATCCCCGAACAGGCGCACCTCGATAGGCGCGGTTACCGGCGGACCCTGGCCCAGCCTGCTGGGCACGACTTCCACATCGGGCAGCTGTTCCCGTGCGTACTCTCGCACGGCGGCAAAGATGGCGGGCAGGTAATCGGTGCTCTCTGCCAACACCGCGAGGCGACCCACATGGGGGCTGCGCGGGTTCTCGTTCAGGTTGTAGTAGAACGTCGGCCCTGAGAAGCCTGTCCAGGTGTAAACATTTTTCACCTCGGGCAGGCCCTGCAACATGGCGGTCATCTCAGTGGCTGCCGCCGAGGTCGTACTGATGTGGGTTCCCTCGGCGAAACGCAGGTCCACCACCATCTCACTGCGTGCCGTATTGGGGAAGAAGTCGTTGTCCACGTAACGGGCGGAGAACACGGACAAGGCTACCAGCGCCACGGCACACAGCAGCACCCCGCCCTTGTGCCTGACCGCGTATTGTCCAATCTTGTGCCCTACCCGGGCCACCATGGGCTGGTGCATCATCTTGCCCGGACGCAACAGCCACTGGCCCAGAACCGGGGTAACAAAAATGGCGTACACATAACTCACCGTCAGGGTGAGCATCACCATGGCCGGGATCATGCGCGTGAAGTCCGCGGTATTACCCTTGGAAATCAGCATGGGCACAAACGCTGCCAGCGTGGTTCCGGTGGCCGCTCCCAGGGGGGCCGCCAGTTCCTTCACCGAGAACAGGGCGGACTGGGCGCGACTCACACCCCGATCCAGGTGCCATTGAATGTTCTCCACCATCACGATGGCGTTATCCACCAGCATGCCCAGGCCGATAACCAGTCCGGCGATGGCAATCTGGTGAAGCACGCCGCCGCCGATGGCATAGACCGCCAGGGCACTTAAGGTCACCAGCGGCACCACGGAGGCCACCAGGAAGCCCAGCCGCATCCCCATGGTCAGGAAAAGGATTCCAGCCACGATAACCACACCCTTTAGCAAGGTTGTACCCAGCTCGGTAAGGCGCTCTGAAACGTGATCAGGTTGAAACAGGATGACTTCCAGTTGCAGCGGCGCATACTCACCCTGGAGTTCCTCAACCAGGGTCTTGAGGCGTTCGCCCCACTCCACCACCTGCACGGTATCCCTTTGCAGGATCAACGACAGCCCGACGGCCGGCTTGGAATTGACCCACATGAATTCGCCGCCCGGCTCAGCCGGGCCATGGTGTACGGATGCGACCTCGGACAGGGGAAGCGTCATCCCGGAGGGCAAGGCGATGGGCGTGTTCCGGATCTCCTCAATGGATCGAAACTCGGTTTCCGGTCGCAGGTTGGCTGTCTTGCCTTCCACCAGCACCGTGCCGCCACCCCGAACCTGGTTACGGGCGCTGAGTTGAGATGCCAGTGAATTGGCTGACAGGTTCAAGCGCATTGCCACTGAATCGGAGTAGGTCACGGTGACCTGTTCACCGGGATCTCCCGACATCTCCACCCTGGCCACGCCATCGAGTTGGTACAGGCGTTTCTTGATACGATCGCCAGCCTCGCGCAGCGCTAACAAGTCTTCGGATCCGGAAATAGTTACCACCGCGGAGGTGTTATCCACCACCCGGTCATTCACCACCGCCTGCCCCACGCCTTCGGGAAACTTGGCCCTGGCGCGACTCACCGCCACCCTCACCCTGTCCCACTCGCTATCGGTGTTATAAACCCGGTCCTTGAGCATGATGCGAATGGTCGCCTGGCCCGACCTGACGGTGGATCGCAGGTGCTTGATCGCCTCGATTTCAGCCAGTTCTTCCTCCAGGGGTTCCAGTACCAGCCGCTCAACCCGCGCCGGATCGGCACCCGGGTAAGCCACCAGCACGAAACCGACCCTGTAGGGAAACGACGGATCTTCCTGTCGGATCATGCCGGCCCAGGCGGCCATGCCAATCAGCACCAGGACGCCTGTAATCGCAAGGATCAGCCGGCGTTGCGCGATCAACCTGGCGACTAACTCCGTCACGGCAGGATCTCCACCGCTTGCCCGGGAGTCAGTGAGCCCAGGCTGGTTACCACCACCTGGTCGCCTTGTTTAAGCTGGCCGGTAATCTCAACCTGACCGCCCTGGAGCCGACCGACCTTGACGAATACCGGCTCGACCCGGCCATCGATCACCCGGAATACTCGCGGCTGGCCGGTACCCGGATCCAGGATGGCGGTCAGGGGCACGACCAGGGAGGCGCGGGGCGACACCGGGAGGGTCAACTCCACTGTCAGGCCCGGACGCAGACCTTGCTCAGCCGCATCAATCACCACTTCCACCGGGAACAGGCCGCCGACCTTTCCGCCAGCCTCGCCGACCAGGCTTATGCGAGCCGAGACCTTTCTGTTATCCAGGAACGGCAGGTCCAGGGTCACCTGCCTGCCGGAGGCGAATTCATCTATCAGTGATTCGGGAATCGCGAACTCCGCCTCCAGGGCGCCGGTTCCGCTAATCTGGATGACCGCCTGACCCGCCGCCACAAACTCACCCGGTTCAAACAGCACCGCATCCACACTGGCATCAAAGGGCGCCAGCAATCGGGCCTGGGCCAGTTGCTGCCGCGCCTCTGTCAGCTGCGCCGCTGCCAGGTCCCTGCCGGCTCGTGTCACCTGTTGCTGGGAGCGCACTTTTTCCACATCGGCAATACTGATCAGCTGCCGGGCATAGACGTCTTCGGCCCGCTTCACGTCCCTTCCCAGCTGTTCCAGCCGTGCGTCCAGCTCCGCCAACCTGGCCTCGGCGGCGGCCACTCCGGGGCCAAGAGCAGGGTTATACAGGCGGGCCAGTAACTGGTTCTTGTTCACCGACTGTCCCACTTCCACCGGCCGTTCGGCCACGGTGCCAGATACCTGCGTTGCCAGGGTGGCGCGACGGGACGAGCGGGTAATACCCGAAAAGCGCAATTCCCGGGAGTGGTCTTCCACGGCTACCGGGGCAACCCGCACAGAGCGTATTTGCCCATCCTGCCCGTCCGCGGCAAGGGGTTCGCCGCAAGCGACCAGGAAGCTGGCCAGCAGCAGTAATAACCAGGTTCTTCCATCGGTAAGCACGGTCTTCTCCAATCCAGGATCATCAGTGTTGACACTGTAAACATTCATGTTGTCACTGTCAACATCTGTGCTACACTGGCCCCAGCCATGGAAGAAAACACCCAAAAATTGCCGGTCATCAGCGATCACTGTCGTGGTAGCTACCACCACGGGGACCTTCATAATTCACTGCTGGAAGCCGCGGATTGCCTGCTGGAACAGACCGGTGCGGCCAAGCTGAGCCTGCGGGAAGTCGCCAAGCACGCCGGGGTCAGCCACACGGCGCCCTACCGTCATTTCAAGAACCGGGCTGCCCTGCTTGAAGCCATCGCCATTGCCGGCTTTCGGCGGCTGAAGACCCTGCTAGAAGAAGCCGAGGCCAGCGCCCCGGACGATATGGTCCAGCAGTTGCGTGCCGGCGGCCTGGCCTACCTGCGGGTGGCGGTAAATAACCCGGAGCACACCCGCCTGATGTTTGGCGGCATGATGAAAGAGGTTTCCGAGGATAGCGCCCTGTACGCGGCCGCAGAGGATACCTACGGCACCTTGTATCGAATTATCGATACCGGGCGAGCCCGCGGGGTGTTTGGAGGCAGTGATACCGAAACCGTGGTGCTGGCGGCCTGGTCCCTGGTACATGGCCTGGCCATGCTGGTCCTGGGTACCCAGAAAATCAATCCCGCCACACCTGCCGAGCTGGATACGATAACCGACAGCGTCCTCGAGACGTTCCTTTCCGGGCTGCGGGCCTAGGCTACTCCAGCACCAGCTGAATCCAGCCGTCATCCTGCTTGAAGACCAGGGATTTGACCCCGGCCTCGGTGGTGACATTCACCCGGTTTACCTGCTCGGGAAACAGGTCCCGGAGAATGTCGTCCCGAACCGCGATTTCCGGTGGCAGCCGTCCCGGCAGTTCCTGGTAGATCAACACGTAGTCCCCATCCAGTTCCGCCCCCACAAGTTCCAGTGCTAGCGCCCGACCCGGCTTTCCGTCCACCACCGGGGCAATCTGAAAATGGGCCTCGGTATACAGGGCAAGCCTCGCCTGCACGGCAACCTCCATCAGGTCCACGCCCGGCTGGGCAATTACCTCCAGCATGGCCTGCTCCGCATCATGCCGATGCAGTCGGTGCACGATCTCCACCGAATCGGTAACCGGGTTGTAGGCAACCGTGGTCATGCCCAGGGGCATTCGGTGCGCCCACACGTTCATGGACAGGCAAAGACCCGCCAGCAGCCCCACCACGCGCCAACGATTTCCCTGCGGGGCAATCACGGTTGCCTGGTCAGCTCAGGGTTTTCCAGGGGCACCTGCTTGAGATCCGGATCATCTCCACCCTGGACAGCTCGCAGCTTCATCAACATTTCCTTCATCAGGTTCCGGTTCTCGTCCTCTGACTTGTACAACTGCAACCTTGACTTGCTTATACGCTGGGGGAAATTGTTATTGCTGTAATTGGCGTCAGCGGTCTCGTGCCGGGTATCCAGTTCCAGCGAGGCAATCGCGGTATCCCGAATCAGGACCTTGGTGACGGCGCGATAATTACGCCGCCAGATCTCCGCCGGATAGGTCACAAACTCGCTGGCTCCGTTCACATCGGTGATTTTCAGTGGCAGGGGCATCACCAATCCACCCAGGTTGGCGAAATCCACGAAATAGATGAACTTGTCCTCTTCGATCGCCCGGGCCAGCGCCTCGCGCTCCCAGGGCTCCAACGATTCGAGCAAGTCAGTGTAGTCGTTACGGTTCTGATTACTGACGGTAAAGCGATCAGATTCGTTGTACTGATCCGCCACGTCCGGGTGCCGCTGCAACCAGGTCTTGCGGCCCTCCTCGCGATTGCGAATCTGCGCCAGGGCCTCGGGATGATTGTCCCCGTATTCCTTGCGATCCAGCGGGTAGTCCACATCCGGATTCATGGAGGCGATCTTGTACTCACGCACGTCGGATATTGCGATGTCCACGTGATCGGTTGAATAGAACCAGCCCCTCCAGAACCAATCAAGGTCCACACCCGAGGCATCTTCCATGGTGCGGAAGAAATCCGACGGCGTGGGTCGCTTGAACATCCAGCGGCGTGAATATTCCTTGAAAGCAAAATCAAACAATTCACGGCCCATGACGGTCTCGCGCAAGACAATCAGTGCAGCGGTGGGCTTGTTGTACGCGTTATACCCCAGGTTCAACACCGAGTCGGACTGGGTCATGATCGGCACCTGGTTTTCACCGAGCATTTGCTCGGGAATGTAATCAAGCACATTGGTATGGGGGGCATAAGCAGGATAGTTCTCCTCCCACTCCAGGGCGGACACGTAATCCAGGAAGCTGTTGATTCCCTCGTCCATCCAGGTCCACTGGCGCTCGTCCGAATTCACGGTCATCGGGAAATAGATATGACCGATCTCGTGGATGATCACACCGACCAGGCCATACTTCACGCGCCGCGAGTAAGTGCTGTCGGGCGCGTTCTCCACCACCTGGGCATCCTCATCCGGCTCAAATTTCTCTGGCCGGTAGCCATTGAAGGTAATCATCGGGTATTCCATGCCGCCCCGTGCCCAGGCGTTCACGGATTGGGCTGTCGCATACGGATAGTCGAAGGAAAACCGCGAGTACACCTCCAGGGTGTGCAGCACCGCTGCTGTGGAGTACCTGGACCAGATGGGCTCGGCCTCGTTGGGATAAAAACTCATGGCCATGACCAGGGGTTGCCTGGCGCCCGGTTGCTTATGACCCTTGGCATCCCAGATGAACTTGTTGGAACTTGACCAGGCGAAATCCCTGACGTTTTCTGCCTTAAACACCCAGGTCGACCGATCCTTGCTCGGGCTCTTCTCGTTCTCCGCTGCCTCTTCAGGGGTCACGATAAATACCGGTCTTTCTGCAGTTTCCGCCTTCTTCAGCCGACTGCGCTGCTCGGCGGTCAGGACCTTGCCGGGGTTTTGCAGGACGCCGGTGGAGGAAACGATGTGATCTGCCGGAACCGTGATCTCTACCTCGTAGTCACCAAACTCCAGGGTGAACTCGCCGCGACCCAGGAATGCCTTGTGCTGCCAGCCTGCGTAGTCGGTGTAGGCCGCCAGGCGCGGGAACCACTGGGCAAGGAAAAAGATGTCGGTATTGCTCTCTTCGAAGTGGTCATAACCGCCCCGACCCGAGACCCTGACCTCGTCGATGATATTGAACGCGAAGTCGATGCTTAAGCTGGTGCTTTTACCACTGCCCAGCGGAACTGGCAGGTCCACCCGCATCATGGTGTCCACCACGGTGAACGCCAGGGCCTTGCCACGTCCGTCCACCACGCGCTTGATCTCGTACCCGTAAGCGGTATCCGCCAAGGCCTGCTGGCGGGCGACGGCAGCATAATTCAATATATCGCCGTCGATCTCCTCAGCCAGGTTACGCCGTCCGCCCACATCGAAAGCGGTCTCGGAAAGTCTTGCGATGGAATCATCACGGAAGCGGTTCTGGTCAAGTTGCACCCACAGGTAACGCAGGGTGTCGGGGGAATTATTCGTGTAGTGAATGGTCTGACTGGCGCTAATTCGCCGGGCATTTTCATCCAGGTCAACCTTGATCTTGTAGTCCACCTTTTGCTGCCAGTAACGGTCCCCCGGTGCGCCCGAAGCGGTGCGATAGACGTTGGGGGTCGGCAAATCCACATCCAGCTGTCGGAAGGCATCGTAAAAGTCTCCCTTGGTCTGGCGAATCGCGTCGGCCTGGACCGGCAGGACGCACAACAAGGAAGCGACTGATAACAACAGCCGTGCAAAAGTCGAGATACCCATAGAATGCTCTCTTACTGGACTGGCGACGTTAAATTCAAAGAATCTAATGTAAGGCCTCCGGCGCCTGTTGTCACTCAGGAAACACCAGTATTTTCAACGCGCTCCCATATACTGGGATAAATCACGGTACTCGCCGGGACTTGCTAGACTGACCCGCGGGGAAAGCCCATCACCGCCAACTTACCCGGAGACCTGAAATGCACTTGCGAGGTTTGCTCTTTCTGACAGCGGCTCTATGGAGCGTGGCCGGTTTCGCCGCTGGAGATTACGCACAGTCCCGGGCAAAGATGGTGGAAGCCTATCAGTCAGGCAACTACGTCCTCATGCGCCAATTCGCCGGCGATGCATTGGCGGCCCGACCCGGCTTTCCCGGCGGACTGTTTAACCTGGCCCTGGCCCAGGCAATGGACAAGGACCCGGCGGCCGCCCTGGCCACCTTGAATCGCCTGGCAGCCATGCAGGTTGATTTTGCTGCCGATGGAATGGAGGAATTCTCCGCCCTTGCAGCACTGCCCGGGTGGCCCGACTACCTGCAACGGGTGCAGGACTTGCGCCAGCCCGTGGGCAAGCCCGCCAAGGCAGTCGAACTGACCCAGGGAGATTTCATCCCCGAGGGGATCGCCCTGGCCGACGATGGCACGGCCTACCTGGGCAGCATCCGACACGGCAGCCTCGTGCGCCTGACTAATGACAACTCCCCGGAGACTATTTCAACTCCCTCTCGCTCGGGGCACTGGAGTGTCATGGGCATCCACCTGGATACACAGGGACAACTGTGGATGGCCAGCTCTGCACTGGCCCAGCTGGACGGGCTGGCGCCGGAGCAGGCGGGACAAAGCGGATTGTTTCGTCTGAATCCGGACAAGGGTCAGGTCACTCACCGGGCCGTGCTGCCGGCGGACGGGCGGGAGCACGTGTTGGGAGACCTTGCGATCGCGGATAACGGCCTGCTGTATACCACCGACAGCCTGACCGGCATGGTGTATGAATACCAACCCACATCCGGGAAATTTACAGCGCTGGTGGATGAGGGTGTTTTCCAGTCACCCCAGGGACTGGTGCTGGATGCGGCCCAAGAGAATCTCTATCTCGCGGATTACAACCACGGAATTTATCGCCTGGACCTGGATACCCGAAGGGTGGACAAGTTAATCGCGCCTGAGGTTGTCAGCCTGCATGGCGTGGACGGATTGTATCGACACGGCAAGGACTTGATCGCCATTCAAAACGGAATTCGACCACACCGGGTGGCCCGCTGGAGGTTGGATGAAAGCGGATTGAACATTCTTTCAGCAGAAATCCTGGCCATGAATCTGCCGGAGTTTGACGAACCCACCCTGGGCGCCATCCACCAGGATCGCTTCTACTTCGTCGCAAACAGCCACTGGAATCGCTTCGCACGGGATAACTCCCTGCCGGATAATTTACGCGGCCCGGTTATCCTGAGCCTCCCCTTGCAACCTTGACGTGTCGGGCCGGGACAAGGGATGTAGTATCTGTGGTCCGGTCCCATTAACCCACCCTGTATCGAGACCAAATCATGCTCTACGGAATTTTGAAAACCGCCCACCTGCTGTCCATCATCCTCTGGATTGGCGGCATGATTTTCAGTCGTTATTTCCTGGGGCCCGCAGCGGCGAAACTCGAGCCCCAGACCCGGGCAACCCTGATGCAGGACACCCTGGGACGCTTCTTTCGGATGGTTTCATACGCTGTTGCGATAGCACTGATCTCGGGCATCTGGATGACAGGCCGGGTGGCCAAGATGGCAATCGTGGCGGGCACCAATTTCTCCCTGCCCCTTCCCTGGGTGGCCATGATGGGCCTGGGATTCATCATGGCCGGCTTCTTCTTGCTGATCCGCTACTCGCTGTACACCAAGCTGGTCAAACAGGTGGCTGCCTCTGACTGGCAAGGCGCAGACAACTCCCTGCTCACGCTCCGCAACTGGGTAGGAGCCAACCTGGTCATTGGCCTGTTGATTTTGCTGGCAATGGGAGTTGGCCCGTACCTCTAGGCCGCCTTCGCGTCAGGAATTTTTACCCGCCTGGGCCTTTAGCGCTTTCTTGCGGGCCTTTTCCTCGCGCTTTTTCTGTTTTTTCTCGCGGGTCTTGGGGTCCTTGGACAACTCTTCCATGGTTTTCAGGATGTCCACTTCACCCGCTTCCAGTAACTCGCCAAAACTGCGCCGGCACACCGTCCAGGTCGCGCCGATTACCGCCAGGTAGATAACGGACATCACGCCCACATAGCTGAGCTGATCAGCCAGGTCGGTAATCCATTCCGGAATACGGATTCCAAAAACCGAATTCAGGATCCGAGTGAGGATAGGACCGACGATGCCGATTTGCAGCAGGATCAGAGTGGTCACGTACACCATGATACGAAACACCAGCAAGCGCACCGCCAGGTTCCATAGACCCTTCGTCCAGTTACTGCTGAAGCACAACGCGGCCACCGCGATGGTCATGGCCGCCGCCACCCCTAGCTGGTTGACGAACATCACCAGCACGTCACCGAAAGCCAGCCCGCTTCCGCCCAGTCGCGCCACCACCTGGCTAATCAGGAACTCCAGCAAGAGCAGTCCCAGGGGCATCGCCAGGGAGGCGGCCAGCCAGGGGAAATCCTCCTCTTTTACGCCCTCGCGAACATTCTTGCCGATAAACAAGTAGCGACGAATCACGACGGCAAAGACCAGGCCCAGCACTGCCGCGGGCCAGTGTATGAACTGGGTCAGCGCTAACCCGGGGAGCAAGCCGGTGATCAATTCCCCTGCCGCGATGGCAAACACCGCCAGGGCCATGATGCGGGTTCGCGGCGGACTGCCGTACACCTCGTCAAGGCGATCATCATCGGGGTTGGCATTGAAGGCCTGTCGCACAGCGGGGCCCATGTCGGCAAACCCTTCCATGGCAATCCCGGCCAGGTGCCTGATGTTATACATGCCAGATCATCCCCGGGTGCCCAGAAATTTTGCGAAGGGAATCAT
>JBFFTZ010000073.1:0-9816 GCA_041571575.1 Gammaproteobacteria bacterium
CCCCAACGCTCCTCGTCCCGGACCCTGCCCATCTGGTTTTCAATGCCCTGCAGGGTGTCGAGCAGAACCAGCGGTTCCACGGTAGTCAGCAGGCCAACCGCGGCAGTGCAATAGTCCGGCTGATCCTGGGGCCCCATGGGTCGTGAACTGTAGGCAGGAGACACGACTATCAGGCGCGTGTCTGGAATCGCTCCCAGCAAGCCAACTGCTTTTCGCAATTGCTCCACCGGTTGATCCAGGTTCGCGCCCAGCCCGACATATGCGGGTAACCATCGCTGAAAACTAGGCATCGTTAGAAGGCGTGGCTGCCTTGCGAGGACGTCTGCGGCGCCTGCGCTTGCGAGCTGCGCCAGCCGGCCTGTCTTCACCGGAGCCTGATTCCTTGCCTTGCTGCTCGGGATTTCTGGTCTGAATCTCCGTCCACCACTGGGCAAGCTCGGGATCCACTTCACCGGCCTGGGCTCTCAAGAGCATAAAGTCATAGGCGGCCCGAAAGCGCGGATGTCCCAGCAGTCGCGTGGCGCGTTTTCCTTGCCTGTTCCGAAAGCGGGGCTGCATTGCCAACATTTCACGCATCGGTATGAAGAACCGGCGCGGAATTGACACACACGCCTGCTGGCCCGCAATCACTTCGTCGCCC
This sequence comes from Gammaproteobacteria bacterium, assembly GCA_041571575.1. Taxonomy (GTDB): domain Bacteria; phylum Pseudomonadota; class Gammaproteobacteria; order Steroidobacterales; family BM003; genus CAKZML01. The sequence goes on from JBFFTZ010000073.1 coordinate 641, forward strand.
GCCTCATTCAGGGCGGCAAACTCACTCATTCCATTGGCCAGCTTGGTCTCGGCCAACTCCCGGATGGGTCCCCAGAGCAGTACCGCAAACAGGAAAGTCGGGGTTACCGGCAAGCCGTCGGCGATACGCGTATCGGTGTTATTCAGCGCCTGCTGGATAAGGATACGGAAATCTCCCGCCTGCTCCTCGCTCAGCACCCGGTCCGACTCGGGAAACAATACTTTGAAAAGGCCAAAGTGCTGAAGCAAATCGAAGGAAGCCGCAGCATGGCCCGAATGGAATAGCTTGAGAACCTCTTCAAACAACCTGGCGGGAGGAACCTGGTCTATCAGCGATGCCAGCCTGTGCACAGGTTCCTCGGTTGCCGGATCCAGCCTGAATCCCAGCTTGGCGGCGAAACGTACCGCCCTGAGCATCCTCACCGGATCCTCGCGGTAGCGGGTTTCCGGATCGCCAATTAACCGGAGTATTCCGTCCCGGACATCCTGGACACCTCCGCAGTAGTCCCAGATGGAAAAATCAGCAATGTTGTAATACAGCGCATTTGCGGTGAAATCACGCCGCCAGACATCTTCGTCAATCGTCCCGTAGACATTGTCCCGGATAATCCGGCCGCCATGATCCAACTGGTGGTTCGGATCGGTCTCCTCGATATCGTCGGCGTTCGCCCTGAACGTGGCGACCTCGATATATTCACGTCCAAAATGCACATGTGCCAGGCGGAATCGGCGTCCGATCAGGCGGCTGTTGCGGAACAACTGCTTCACTTGTTCCGGGCGAGCATCGGTAACCACGTCGATATCCTTGGGTTCGCGCCCAAGAAGAAGATCTCTCACGGCACCGCCGACCATAAACGCCTGATAGCCCGCTTCCTTGAGGCGGTACAAGACCTTCAACGATTCTCTGGATATGCCGGCCCGGGAAACATTGTGTTCGGGCCTTGGGATGACGTCGGGGTTTACTCGCCCGGTGTCGGGTTGCTCAGACTGCAATATAACGGCTCCACTTGAGCTTACTAAGAAGGACCGTATAATAGCAGCCGCCGCCACATGCGGTACGATTCTTTAAAGCGATCGTCTGCGCTCCCTTCGTCTAGTGGTTAGGACTCTGGCCTCTCACGCCGGCAACAGGGGTTCGAATCCCCTAGGGAGCGCCATTTCCCCCTCCCTCATATTTGCTACCGGCCTGGGCCGGACAGACTTGATGCTATTCAGCGGGTATTTCGCCTGGCGTGCTATACCGATATCAGTTTTTTTTACCCATGTCCGCATGACGGTCCCCGGTCCGGGAGTTGGAACTTCTGCCGACCTGGACCGAACCGGAGGCTCTCCCTCCCATCGACACAATCTGTCTGACCAGGCGCAGCTGGTGAGCCAGGCGGTGAGAGACACTGACAGCCAAATCAGGGTTCACTGGAACAGGACTGGAACAATGCATCCGCTAAAAAACAAAGACCTCTCGATCAATGAGCGTGAACAGCTGGATGAACGGGCGGCTATCCTCGAGTTCGACGCGGGCTGGCCAAGGGTGATCGCAGAATGTGAAGCCGGTCGGGCCATCGCTCGGCAACGATGGTTGCGGGGCCAGGATGGCCATGGCGGCTGGATTCTCCCGCCTTCGATAACTGGCCATACTGAGCCTGGATAATCGGCTGGCCGTTTATCCAAACGCGCCACAAAATGTTCGGTAACACCGCCTATCCCAGCTCGCCGGATAACAGCGATACGGAGCCGGCAATGCCGACTGCATGGACAAGGTCGTGGCACCCAGGTCCCCGCCCCGGGATGCCCCGGTTCTCCGGGGAGTTCTCCCTGGTCATTAAACTTATTCTAAAGTTATAACCCGCAAAAAACTTGCGTTTTCAGTGAGTAAGGATTAAAAAGTTGTGTAGATTATGCAGCGACGTCGATTAGCCTGTGAGAAATAAACTTTCATAAAGGCTCAACGAATAGGGCCGCGGATAGACTAAGAACGTCTTGAATAATAGGGCAATAACTTACTGACTTTTAATATAAAAAATACCTCACATGGCTAAAAATCTAGAAAAACTTTACCTGGCGACCCGCACGCTTGTAGGGCCCGGTCCCATCAAGCAAAGGCTCGCTGAAGCATTTGAGGCCAATCTCGAAGATCTGGATATGGGTGAACTTCCAGAGCCAATTCATAATGAATTCAAAGAGTTATTTGATGAACTTCATAGCATTTCTCCAATAAATGGCGAAAGCGTGATCTGGGCGAGTGTTCGAAAGATGTCCGACAAGGACGCGGATCGCTGCGCGGAAAAAATCGTCTACCTCTATGCCTCGGTGACCAGTCCCGGCAGCGCCGTAGCCTGATTCATACAAGTACGCTGTACGGTTCACGCCAACATCAATTCGGATGTGCGCGCTCCCTGTCAACTGATACCATACGGCTCGGTTTCAAACCGGCCCACGTTCGTCCTGACCCGCTCCGCCCGACTCCACCGGGAGACACGACAATTGCCTGACAGCCTCGCCCAAGCACCCCACCCGGTCGTTCATTTTCCTCGTCGACTGGGAGCGCTGCTGTACGACAGCCTGGTGCTTGCCGCCCTGTGGATGCTGGCTACCACTCCCCTAATCGCCATCACCGGTGGCGAGGCCATCCAGCAGGGCGCTCTGTGGTTCCGGCTCTACCTGATGGTTATCGCAGCGGGATTCTTTTGCTGGTTCTGGACCCACGGAGGCCAAACCCTTGGCATGCGCGCCTGGCGAGCAAAACTGGAAACCCACGACGGCCAGGCCGTTAGCTGGTCCAAGGCCGGCATCCGCTTTCTCGCGGCCCTGCTGTCGATCGCTCCTGTTGGACTCGGATACCTGTGGGCATTGGTGGACCGGGATAGGTTGACCTGGCACGACCGCATTAGCGGAACCCGGGTGGTCTTGATTAGCGTCGCGGATATGGAAAAGGCCGCCCGAGGCTGACCCCGAAGGCCCGTCACCTAGCGTATACGGGATATCCCGATCACCGTGACAAGCATCAGCACAAGGGACGGTATGCTCGCCACCAGGATGGGGTTCAGATCGAACACCTGACCACTACTGGCCAGGGTACGGTTGGCAAGGAAATAGATCGCTCCAATCATAATGCCAATAAGCAGCCGGACGCCGCCTCCGGAGCTGCGCAGGCTGCCAAATACAAAAGGCACGGCCAGTGTGGTCATCACGAAAATGGACAGCACTCCCGCCACTCGAAACCACATGATGATGTCGTACCTCTGGGCATCCAGGTCATTTGCACGCAAATAATTAGCGTAACTGTAAAGGTCCCGGGTCGACATGACCTGGGGACGCACCTCGGACAAGTCCAGCAACTCAGGACTCAGGCCGGGACCCAGGGGCCGCGTATCTTCCCGGCTGGCCGCCACGGAACCTCCGTCAAATCTGGACTCGGCCAGTTGATCAAGGTGCCAGCGTCCATCAGCACTCAGGCTGGCTCCGTCTGCACGCCCCATGCTGGTGAGATTCCGATCCTGGTCGAACCCGAATACAAAAACGCCGCCTTCCCAGTTCCCGTCGGAACGGGTACGGGCATTAATAATCTGCCCGCCGTGCTTGATCCAGACGCTTTGACGGTTATCAAACTGCAAATCCGAGTGCTTGGCGATGGTTTTCTGAGCGACGCCGTAATCCTCCAGGGGAGGGGCGATAAACTCGCCCAGGGCGCCGGTGAACACGGTCAGGATTACTCCAACACCAAACGCGGACAAAGCAAGCCGCCACGGGGAGACCCCGGCTGCACGCATAACTGTCAGCTCGCTCTGGGCCGCCAGGCGACCCAGGCCCATCAGGCTCCCCATCAAGGCAGCCACGGGCATCATGTCAAAAATCTGGCTCGGTAACATGAGTAGCGCGTAGGAAACCGCATCCCATACACCAAACGATCCCTTGCCCACATCATCAAGCTCTCCGAGAAATTCCACGAAGCCGGTCAGGGCAATCAGCACCCCCAGGACCAGGAAACTGGCGCCGGTAATAGACTTGAGAATATAGCGATCCAGGATACTCATGCCGCCACCGTCCTGGCCCGGCCCTTGAACATCCTCTGAAACAGTCGGGACTGATTCGCAAGCATGAACACGCCCACGCCAGCCATCAGCACGTGCACCCAGATCATGCCTATCATCGGATGTATCCGGCCATCCTCCAGCCAGGAGCGGGAAATACCCAGCATGTTCGAGTACAGCATGTAGACCAGGATGGCGAACAGGATCTTGGCATAACGCCCTTGTCGCGGACTGGTTCTAGCCATGGGCACCGCCAGCAAGGTCAGCACAAATATCATTACCGGACCAGAAAGCCGCCACTGCAACTCTGCAATAAGCAGCGGGTCATCGCTGCCCAGTAACTCGCTGAATGGCAGCATTTCTGCCTTGTCCAGCTTGGCCTTGGAGATCGCTGGACGCAGGGGCACGCCCTCCTCGGCAAACTCCATCAGGTTAAACTTCGGTGATCCCGGAACCCCCTCATAGCGCTTGCCGTCAAACAGCAGCATGGTGCGCCAGCCGTTTTCATCGGCCTCGGTCAGTTTGCCCCGGCGGGACACCGACACCTCGACTCGACCCTCATTGCGGCGCTGAATGAACACATTTGACAAGGTTCCATCCTCAGCGACTGCCTCGGCAAAGAACACGGTCTTCTTGCTTCCGTCGGAGTGGAATCGACCCGGTTCCAGGCTACCGAACTCCATGGTTTCCTGGGCTGAATAGCGGGTAATCTCGGCCAGGCGCAGGGACCAGGGCGTCACGGTCGTCGCCAGCCAGCCTATCGTCATCGCCAGAACCGCGGCCAGAAGGACCAGGGGACGATACAAGCGGATAGGTCCAATGCCACAGGCAAGTACCGCAACCATCTCGCTATCCCGGTACATACGACCCAGGCCCAGCATGATCGCCAGCAATAAGGCCACGGGAATCAGCACTGTCAGGAACTGGATTGAGGTCAGTCCCAGCAGCACGGCCACCGCATCACGAGGCAGTTCGCCTGTGGCTGCTTTACCCAAAACCCGGGCAAACTGATTGGTCAACAGGATGAAAAGCAACACCACTGTCACCGCAATCCAGGTGAGCAATACCTCACGCAGAATGTAGCGATTAAGGATTTTCAAGCCTCAAGCCCCATATTCGCCCTTCGCCCGTAGGCCCTATTGAAGTAAACTACCCGTTTTTCGCGGCACTACTGTCACTTCTGAGCAACCCGTTTCGCGTCAGCCGACAATATCAGGCAAGTTTAGCGGGTCCGGGTTTCTCATGAAACAGAAAAGCGCGCAAGCGCCAATGCGTTAGCAAACAAGACAATAACAAGACATGAGGTTTGAATTATGAATTTCTTTGCCAAGAGCGGTTCTGCTGCCAAGCAACGTACCGGCTGCGCCATTGTAGGCGTGTACGCCAAAGGTAACCTGAGCGAGGCCGCAGCGGAGCTGGACAAGGCAAGCAAGGGGTTAATTTCAAACCTGTGCAAGAGCGGAGATTTCTCCGGCAAGGCCAGTGAGACCCTGCTGGTTCACAACCTGGTGAAAATGCCCTGCACTCGCCTGCTGCTGGTAGGCCTTGGTCCCAAGGGAAAGCTGGACAAGCGCACCCTGACCGCCGCCCTGAACGCCGGCATCGCCGCCGCTGCCAAGACCGGTGCAACAGATGCCATCAGTTACCTGACCCACGGCACCGACGCATTGATCGCACCGCTTTACGCAGGACGATTGACGGCTGAAGCATGGCATAAAGCCAGTTACCGCTTCCTGGCCCACAAGACTGGCCGGAAGCCAGCTGCCCCGAAGACCAAGCGCCTGGGTATCGGAATGGACAGTCGCGCTGCCGCCAACGCGGCGCTGCGCGGTGCCGAGCAAGGCCTTGCGATCACCCAGGGCATGGCCCTGACCCAGGACCTGGCCAATACCGCTGCCAACGTATGCACGCCATCCCACCTGGCCCGCGAAGCGCAAAAGCTGGCGCGCGAACACAAGAGCCTGACCGCCGACATCATGGGTCCGGCAGAAATTCGCAAACTCAAGATGGGCGCGTTTGAATCCGTGGCACGCGGCACCGAGGAGCCCGCGCGCCTGATCGTCATCAAGCATAAGGGCGCCCCCGCCTCTGAGGCACCAGTTGTGCTGGTCGGCAAAGGCATCACCTTCGACACCGGCGGTATCTCGCTGAAGCCGCCGCCTGCCATGGACGAGATGAAGTTCGACATGAATGGGGCAGCCTCTGTGATCGGCACCATGCGAGCCGTGGCCTTGCTGAACCTGCCCATCAATGTCGTTGCAGTGGTTCCGTCCTGTGAAAACATGCCCAGCGGCAGAGCCACCAAGCCTGGCGACATTGTCACCAGCATGTCCGGCAAGACCATCGAAATCCTGAACACGGATGCCGAGGGCCGCCTTATCCTGTGCGACGCACTGACCTACGCCAAGCGCTTCAAGCCCAGCGAGATCATCGACGTCGCCACCCTGACCGGGGCCTGCGTGATAGCACTTGGGCCGTTCCTGACCGGCCTGATGGGTAACGACGACAAGTTGGCCGAGGAATTGCTGGCCGCCGGCAAGCGCGCTGGAGACGAGGCATGGCACCTGCCCATCGGCAAGGATTATGAAGAAACCCTCAAGAGCAATTTTGCGGATTTCGCAAACATGGGCACTCGTGAAGGCGGCGCGCTGATCGCCGGCTCCTTCCTGTCAAAGTTCACCAAGGGTCAGCGCTGGGCCCACCTGGACATCGCGGGAACGGCCTGGAAGAGCGGCTCTCAGAAAGGCAGTACCGGACGCCCGGTGCCACTGCTGATCGACTTCCTGTTGAACAAGGCCGGCATATAAGCGTGGAGGCACAGTGACCCGGGTCGATTTTTACATTCTGGCTGAACAGGCTTCTGGAGACGGTGCACGCACAGCCTGCAGGATTGCCGAAAAGGCCTATCGCCTGGGCCAGAAAATCTTCCTGCATACGGATTCTGCTCGCTCCGCCGCCTCACTGGATGACCAGCTGTGGACCTACCGGGATGGCAGTTTCATCCCGCATGCCGTCGCAGGCTCGGAGGCCGCGGCGGATTCGCCGGTGATTATCGGCCAGGGAGAAGAACCCGATCCGGAACATCGCGACCTGCTGATTAACCTGGCCGACCAGGTACCGCTGTTTTTCAGTCGATTCGAACGAGTGGCCGAAATCGTGGGCGGCAATGAAGCCGCACGAAAACAGGCCCGGGAACGCTTCCGCTTTTACAGGGATCGTGGGTATCCATTGAACACGCACGAACTGGGCTAGGCCATGTCAAAACGCAAAAGCAAGGGGAATGAAAACAAGTCAGCGAAACGCATCCCTACGCTTACCGAGACAGTAGTGATTTTGCCCCAGACAGTCGAGTCTATGGTCCAGGCCGAAGTGGCCGCCCAAGCCCAGGCGAAATCAGAATCCGGATCAGGGTCTGAAACCGACGTCCCGGGTGACATTGACAGCGAACCGGCCTGGCCTAACGAGCAGACCCTGGAAGAACTGCGTTCCAACCTGACAACCCAGACCATCGACCTGGCCAGCCAGCTTCTGCATGGCGCCGTGAGAGAAATGGAAGCCGCCCTGCTGGAACAGGTGCTTGACCGCCTGCGGCAGCAGCTACCTTCTCTTATCGACGATGTATTAAATGAACAGCTGGCTGCCGACACCAAGCAGACAGAGGAATCGACCCAGTAATCCACCCCAACCCGGACCGTCACGGCGCGTGTGAATCAAGAAATGGATAAAGCCTACTCCCCCCAAGACATCGAAACCCGCTGGTACGAGACCTGGGAAAAGGACGGTCACTTCGTCCCCTCGGGCAGTGGTGATCCGTATTGCATCATGATCCCGCCTCCCAATGTCACGGGCACCTTGCACATGGGGCATGCGTTCCAGGACACCATCATGGATACCCTGACACGCTTCCACCGGATGCTGGGCGAGAACACCCTGTGGCAGCCGGGTACCGACCACGCCGGCATTGCCACCCAGATGGTGGTAGAGCGTCAGCTGAATGCCCAGGGACTGAATCGCCGTGATCTCGGGCGCGATGCGTTCGTGGAAAAAGTCTGGGAGTGGAAAGAAGAATCCGGTAATACCATCTCACGCCAGCTGCGCCGCATGGGCTCCTCGGTAGATTGGAACCGGGAACGTTTCACCATGGACGAAGGGCTGTCAAAAGCCGTCCAGGAAGTATTCGTTCGCCTGCACAAGGAAGGCCTGATCTACCGGGGCAAGCGCCTGGAGAACTGGGACCCGGTACTGCACACCGCCTTGTCCGACCTGGAAGTGCTTTCCCAGGAAGAAGACGGCCACTTGTGGCACCTGCGCTACCCTATTGACGGCAGTGACGACTCGCTGGTGGTCGCCACCACACGTCCGGAAACCATGCTTGGCGATACCGCCGTTGCGGTGCACCCGGATGATGAACGCTACACCCACCTGGTCGGCAAGCATGTACGTCTGCCGCTGAGTGATCGGCTGATCCCCATCGTGGCCGATGACTACGTGGATCCCGAGTTCGGCAGCGGTTGCGTGAAAATCACCCCCGCTCATGACGTGAACGATTACGAAATCGGCAAGCGCCATGACCTGGAAATCATCAACATCCTCACCGACGATGCCGCCATCAACGATGCCGCCCCGGAAGCCTACCGGGGGATGGACCGTTTTGATGCACGCAAGAAAGTGGTAGAAGACCTTGAGGCACTGGGCCTGCTGGTGCGCATTGATGCCCACAAGCTGATGGTGCCCCGGGGTGATCGCAGCGCAACGGTGGTCGAACCCTACCTGACCGACCAGTGGTACGTGCAGGTCGAGCCCCTGGCCAAGCAAGCCATCGCCGCTGTGGAAACCGGCAAGATTCGCTTTGTCCCGGAAAACTGGTCCAAGACCTATTACGAGTGGATGAACAATATCCAGGACTGGTGCATCAGCCGCCAGTTATGGTGGGGACACCGGATTCCTGCCTGGTACGATGATGCAGGCAATATCTATGTAGGCCACAGCGAAGACGAGGTCCGCGAGGAAAACAAGCTGGGTGCCGAGATAGCCCTGCGACAGGACGAGGATGTACTGGATACCTGGTTCTCATCCGCCCTGTGGCCCTTCTCCACCCTGGGCTGGCCGGAACAAACCGATGCACTGAAGACCTGGTACCCCACCTCGG
>JBFFTZ010000074.1:0-9616 GCA_041571575.1 Gammaproteobacteria bacterium
ATATGACTCGCTTTACCCTTATCGATTGAGTCCAAAAGGTGGTGTTATCATCGCTTCGGATTACAAGTAACAACCGACGGGCCGCATCGGAACGTCAAACCCAGACCAGGAGTCCATTACATGTCTACCCGTCTTGACCTGTCCAAGCTTAGCCTGATGGATGCCCTCGACCTTGCCAAATTTGTCGAGCTAGAGGCGTACCATCGTTACAAGATGTTCTCCACCCAACTCGGGCGCACTGGTGGCTACGATGCCGGCTCATTCTTCGCGACCATGGCCGACAACGAAGCCAAGCACGGCCGTGACCTGGCCGCCCGGCGCGAAGCCTTGTTCGGTGATGCCCCCGCCAAACTTTCGCTTGATGACCTGTACGACGTAGAAGCTCCGGAAATGGGAGCGCCGCGCCGCGGCATGTCCACTCTCAAGGCGTTTGAGCTAGGGCTTGAGGCTGAAAGAAAGGCCTACGACTTCTACGATCAGGCCTTACCCGGCATCACTGATCCTGAAGTCCGGACACTGTTCACCGAGCTTCGGGACGAAGAGACCGAGCACGTCGAGATGCTGCTGGCGGAAATGGCTAAACTTCCCCCGAGCGCCAGCGAAGATGTCGAATTCGATCTCGATGAGGCTCCCTATCTCTAGGGACCGATTCGCGATTAAGTGGATCTGCTCACGGGCCTAAGAATCCTGCCAGAGCGGTTTTTTGGCGGGCGCCTATCAGTGTCGGACCAAAAGCCGGCTCCAGGACCAGGTCCTGGTTCCTTACCCAGTGTCCGCTTTTGGCGTGAAGCGGACACTATTTTTTGTTTCCGTGACGAGACTTCTCAGTATTCCCCTCTACCGGGGATCGTGTGCCTGACGCCACCTCGTGGCTTACGAACGTCCCCTTTCCTGCGCGGAATGAGGTGGATGTGGCAGTGCGGGATAGATTGGCCCGAAACCTCTCCATCATTAACACCAATGTTAAAGGCTTCTACAGAAGGGTCCTTCTGCATAATGGAGTCCCGGGTCCGTCTCAGGAGCTCTGTCACTGCCTCTAACTCCGATTGGGTCAGATCAAAATAACTCGCTATATGCCGGTGCGGAATTATCAGGCTGTGCAGCTCGGTGACCGGATACATATCTCTAATTACGTAGCCGAGAATATTGGAGTCAATGATGCGGTGTGGCGGAATTTCGCAAAAGATACACCCTGGGCATCTTTGCTTATCGGCTTCATGGGAACCCTGAATCTCGGCGTCATCCGTGTCGCGCTTCATAGGATTTCAGCCCGATCGAAATGCTGCATAGTGATCCGGCGCGGAGTCCTTACCAATTGAAAGAGCTTTTCGTACCACATGTCATCAGCTCATGTTTTCACCCAAAACCAGCTTAGCCCAGTTTGGATCGTCTCGGAAGAGGTAGCGTCCGACTGATTCATGGACCTGTCATGGGTCAGTCGTACTGCCCCAGAAAGGAGTCGATGCGGTCAAATACGACATTGATAGTATCCGTATCGGGCAGCGTTGTGATTCTGAAATGATCCTTGTACGGAGTGTTGAAGCTGCTGCCCGGCGCAACGAGAATGTGATGCTTCTCAAGCAACTCGTAGGCGAAAGTCTGGTCGCCAAGTTTCCCGCTAAAGCGCTCATCCAGTCGAATAAACGCGTACATGGCACCCATTGGGCGCTCCAAATGCAGAAATTCACTTGCGGCCACCCGTTCAATAACTGCTTCTCTGGACTGATACAGCCGACCGCCAGGCGTGACAAGCTGCTCAATGCTCTGAAAACCGCCTAACGCAGTCTGGACGGCCCACTGCCCTGGAACATTGCTACAAAGCCGCAATGCCGACAGCAGTTCCATCCCGTGGATATACTCACTCGCCCTTTCAAGGTCACCGGTGAATACACACCAGCCTACTCGATATCCGCAGGCCCGATATATTTTCGACAGCCCGGAATACGTAAGACAAACGGTTCGCGTAACGAGGGATGCTAGGGGAATAAACTCGGCGTCGTCATAAACCATCTGATCATAAATTTCATCGGACATGAGAACGAGGCCGTGTCTTTCCGCGATCTCAACGATGCTCTCAAGTGTTGCACGATCGTAAACCGCACCACTGGGATTGTTAGGATTGATCACAACAATGGCCCTGGTCTTGGGACCGATTGATGCTTCCAGGTGGGCAAGATCGGGTTGGAACCCGTTGTCTTCCGCACAGCGGTAGTGCACGGCTTTGCCACCGTTGAGTGCGACAGCGGCGCTCCATAGCGGGTAATCCGGGCTTGGAACCAGAACCTCGTCGCCGGGATTCAACAGCGCTCGAAGTGACAGGTCAATGAGCTCGCTGACACCATTGCCGATAAACACTTCCTCTACAGTGACGCCGGTGATGCCGCGATCCTGCTGCTGCATTACCACAGCTTCCCGCGCCGGAAAGATTCCTTTCTGATGACAATAGGGCTCTGCCTGGGCGAGATTTTCGATCATCGCGAGACGCATGGTTTCCGGCGTCCTGAATCCGAACAAGCCTGGATTACCAATATTAAGCGAGATTATCTCGTAACCGCGCTTTTCCAGTTCCAGCGCATGATTGGCCAACTGACCGCGAATTTCGTATCGAACGTCCTGGAGTACTTCGCTACTTTTAATGGGCATACAGATAAATCGTCGTCGGGTTGTCTTGAGGGTTGAAGATTGAGGTCAGCGTACCCTAACAATCCGCAAAAAACCTCATTCCTATACTCGCCGGGCGGTCTTTATTTCTGCCCGTGCCCGCCTAGCGCGACAAGTCCATGTAGATTTCCTTAACGAAGTTGTCCGGGTTAATAAAACCCTTGCCCAGTGCCTCGTCATACTCTGCACTGGGTTTGGCGGCCTGGGCCTCCTCCAGGCTCATGCCGTCGGCTATCATGGCGGCGATCCGATCCCGCATTATTACCAACATGCTGCGGTATGAAACCAGGTCGGCAGGGGTCGATAATTGACCATGCCCTGGAATGATTCTCGTGCTGTCATCACACAAGGCCAGGATGGCGTCGACTGCCGAAATAATGCCGTTGATACTGCCACCGGTATCCACGTCGATAAACGGATACTGACCTATGAAGGTCACGTCACCCGCGTGAACGACGTTGCTTTCCGGGAAGTGAATAATTGAATCCCCGTCGGTGTGGGCATGGGCCACATGCATCGCTCGGATATCCTCACCGTTCAGATGGAAGGTCACTGAACTGTCGAAGGTAATGATGGGCAATGAACCATCAGATGATGCCGGCACGACACTGTTAAACAGGGCTCGAACCTGGTCGCTGCTCATGCGCTTGCGCACGTTCTCATGGGCCACGATCACGGTGCCCGTGCCACCCAGCGCCTCATTGCCACCGGTGTGATCCCCGTGCCAGTGGGTGTTGATCAGGAAACGTATAGGCTGATCGCTGATCTTTGCAATCTCGGCCCGGATACCCTCTGTCAGGGGTGCATACTGGTCATCAATCATGAACACCCCATCGGCGCCAACGGACAGACCGATATTTCCACCCCTGCCCTTGAGCATGTAAACGCTCTCGGCCACCTGGGTCATGGTGAATTCCACCGCCGGTTTTTCCTGGGCTTGGGCACTTACCATGGCCAAAACCCCAATAATTCCTGCAAGCAGTAATTTCATCATGAACTCCCTTGACTATGTTTGTAGCTGTTACCTTTCAATTACTCTCCGGCATCGGGCTCGAAACGCTTGGTCTCCGGATTCTTGTGCGCCTCTCCAGCCCGGAAAATCATTCCGTTCATGGCAAGGAAAACACCATCGTTTGAGGACTGCAGGGCACCAATGGCCAGGCCCACGTTGAACACCGCATCGGTGGACCGAAACCGCGCCGGACTCAGTGCACCAGTCAAGACGATGGTTTTCCCCTTGATATCAGCCAGTGCCTCGGCTGTGTCAGACAGGGTGTCTGTCCCGTGAGTAATCAGCACGTGATGGCATTCACTGGCCATCACCGCCTCCCGTATCAGGGCACGGTCAGCGGCATCGATTTCCAGGCTGTCCTTGCGCATCAAGGAGGTAATCTTGAATTGAAAATTTACCTGGGCCTCGCGCAGGATATGCTCGACGGTGGGTTCGCCCACTTCAAAATCACTGGTCGCGTCGAAGTACACCTTATCGATGGTGCCGCCGGTGGTGAAGATATGCAGTTCATTCATAGGGTTTTCGCGTATTGCCGTTAGCGGGAAGAAGCGGGCATTATACCCTAGCACCCGTCGTCTGCCGCCAGCACTATGGTTAGGCACCTGCTGTGCCTGGACGGCCTCATGGAGGAGGACTGGGTATGACGAGGCTATTCGTTACCGTATTAAGCATCCTGTCGGTAATCTGGGCCTGCCTGTTACCTGGGACAGCCCATTCAGGTGAGGCCGGATACGCGGTGGTCCGTGAGGTTTCTGATGCCATAGGACCCGCCACCAGTGACTACATTCAGCGCGGGATTGACAGTGCCAACGCCGATGGCGCACAGCTCATCATCCTGACCCTGGATACCCCCGGGGGGCTTGATGCCTCCATGCGTGACATCATCAAGGCGATACTCGCCTCCCCCGCCCCGGTGGCCACCTATGTCTTTCCATCCGGTTCCCATGCGGCCAGCGCCGGCACCTATATCTTGTACGCCAGTCACATAGCGGCCATGGCGCCGGCGACCAATCTGGGCTCAGCCACGCCGGTATCCCTGATGCCAACCCCACCCACGCCAAAGTCCAAGCCGATTGACGGCGACGGCGCAGAAGATGGTGAGGACGAAGTACCGCTGCCGGGCAGTACAGCCATGGAGCGGAAGGTAATCAACGATGCGGTGGCATACATCCAGAGCCTGGCAGAATTACGGGATCGAAATGCCGAGTGGGCCGAGCGCGCAGTACGTGAGGCTGTAAGTCTGTCCGCAGAAGCGGCACTGGAACAAGGCGTAATTGACCTGGTCGCGGCAAACATTCCCGACCTGCTGGCCCAGTTGGATGGCCGCGAAATTACCACCGAGGGTGGAGACCGGACACTCGCGACCCAGGGGATGGCGCTGCAACGCATAGAGGCTGACTGGCGCACCCGCCTGCTAAGCGTGATAACCAACCCGACGGTGGCCTACCTGCTCCTGCTGATGGGCATCTACGGTCTGATATTCGAGGGCTATAACCCGGGGGCGATTGTACCTGGGGTGGTCGGCGCAATTTGTCTGTTGCTCGCAGCCTTTGCACTCCAGGTCTTGCCCGTGAATTACGCAGGTCTGGCACTGATCGGGCTTGGAATACTGCTGATGATTGCCGAGATTTTTGCCCCCAGCTTCGGGGCCCTGGGAATCGGCGGCGTGGCGGCCTGTGTTATTGGCAGCGTGATCCTGATTGATACCGATGTACCGGGCTACCAGGTTTCCCGCAGCCTCATTGGCGCCCTGGCCACCGTGGGGGCCGGCCTGTTGTTCGCCATCATGGCCGTCGCGATAAAGGCGCGACGGGCGCCGGTGGTCAGTGGAATTGAACAAATGCTCGGCGAGACTGCCGAGGCAGCCGAGGATTTCCAGGCTGAGGGACTGGTAGATGTTCACAGCGAAACCTGGAATGCAAAGACTCACAAACCGGTTCGCCAGGGCGACCGCCTTCGGGTGGTTGGTGTCGAGGGACTCACCCTGCTGGTTGAACCGGAACGCAATGGAGATCAGTCATGATTAATGTCGGCCTTGTTATTCTGTTCGCCATCCTGGCGATAGTGCTCAGCGCCATTCGTATTCTCAAGGAATACGAACGTGGTGTGATCTTTCAACTTGGCCGCTTTTACAAGGTCAAGGGTCCGGGATTGATCCTGGTGATTCCTGTCATCCAGACCATGACCAAGGTGGATTTGCGAGTCGTGGTGATGGACGTTCCCACCCAGGACGTGATTTCCCGTGACAATGTATCGGTTAAGGTCAATGCAGTAGTGTATTTTCGCGCAGTGGATCCGGAGAAATGCATAATCCAGGTGGAAAATTTCTTCGAGGCCACCAGTCAGCTGTCGCAGACCACACTGCGTTCGGTGCTGGGACAGCACGAACTGGACGAGATGCTCTCCCAGCGGGACCAGCTCAATCATGATATCCAGCGAATTCTTGATGAACGTTCCGACGCCTGGGGCATCAAGGTGTCCAACGTGGAGATCAAGCATATCGACCTGGATGAAAGCATGATCAGGGCGATTGCCAAGCAGGCAGAGGCGGAACGAACCCGGCGCGCCAAGGTCATTCATGCCGAGGGCGAAAAGCAGGCGGCACATCAGCTTGTCGATGCAGCGAAAACCCTGGGTGGCGACAGCAAGGCATTGCAGCTGAGGTACCTGCAGACTCTGACCGAGATAGCCAGCGAGAACAGTTCCATCATCGTGTTCCCGCTGCCTATAGACATCCTGGAGGGCCTGTCGAACAAGCTGTTGAGAAAGAGCCCGACGACAGAATAGTCCCGGGGCCTAGAGCAAACTCTTGAGCGGGAATTCGGGATCCGCCGCCTGCCCGGGGCTGGGGCTGATACCGGCAGCAATAAGTTTTTTGCCGGCCATGTGATCACCCGGGCAGTTGACCGAATCAATGGCAATCAGCACGTTGCCCCGGTAGTAAAACAAGGAGAACTTGTCCTCATCCGGATTGCCACGCTGCACGGCGAAATCGAAGCCCTGGGACAAGCCCACCATCTGGAGCTTGCTGTTGTACTGGTCTGACCAGAACCAGGGCACCTGGGCGTAGGGCAGCTGCCCACCCATCAGGCTGGCTGCGGCAGACTTGGCCTGTTCCAAAGCGTTGTGCACAGACTCCAGGCGAAGACGCCTTCCAAGCAGGGAATTGGGATGATTAGTGCAATCCCCGGCAGAGACAATCTTCGGATCGCTGGTGCGGGCAAGTTCATCCACCATGATGCCATTGTCACAGGCAAGCCCCGCCTCCCGGGCCAGTTCCTGGTTAGGCAGTACGCCTATGCCCACCACGACCACATCAGCAGGGATTTCACGGCCATCTGAGAGGCGAACGCCGCTGACCCTGCCATCGGTACCGACCAGCTCACTGACACCGGTTGAACACATAACCTGGGACCCATTGCGCGTATGCAGCCCAAGGAAATACCCGGACATCGCCGGGGAAACAGCCCGGCCCATCAGCCGGTCCATCATCTCTATCACGGTAACGTTCTTGCCCAGGCGGCGGGCCGAGGCCGCAACTTCAAGCCCGACAAAACCGCCACCGATGACGCAGACGTTGTCCCTTCCCTGCCAGTCCGCCTGCAACCCGAGGGCATCGTCGATGCCCCGCAGGTAATGCACTCCCGTCAGCCCGGCGCCAGGGACCGACAATTTACGTACCCGGCCTCCCGTGGTCAGGGCCAGGAGTTCGTATTCCAGGGTCTCACCGTTGGCGAGGCGCACAGTCTGGGCATCCCGGTCTATGGACACCGCACGGCAGGAAAGCCGGGTGTGGATGTCATGCTTCTCGTAGAAGCTCTTCGGCCTGAAGGCCAGGCGTTCGACGGTGAGCTCACCGCTGAGAAATCTCTTGGACAAGGGAGGCCGTTGATATGGCAACCAGCTTTCCTCACCCACCAGGGTGATATGCGCGTCGCTCCCGCCACGGCGCAAAGAATCCAGTAATTGGCCCGATGCATGACCGGCGCCTATAACCACAATCCTTTGCATGGCCAGCCTCTCGAGTGAGTGCCTAGAGCTGGGTCTCGGGCAGGATTACCACCATGCCCTCCAGCTCTTCGGTGATCTCTACCTGACAGGCAAGGCGGCTGTTGCCCTTCGCCTCGCTGGAGGCAAACTCCAGCATCTCGGTTTCCAGGTCACCCCGGGGAGGGATCTTGTCCAGAAAAGCGGGGTCGATATAGCAGTGGCAGGTCGCACAGCTACAACAGCCGCCACATTCACCGATAATTCCGTCAATATCGTTATCGATGGCCACCTCCATCACGGTGGCGCCATCAGCAGCCTCCACCGTGTATGACTCACCGGAATGCTGTATCAAAGTAATCTTTGGCACGCTTGGGTCCCTTAAAAAGCGGTGCCGACGCAATCACGTCGGCAGAAAGTCTATTGTCTGATCTGCACCGAAGCTTGTCGACCCCGGGGCCGGTAATCAGCTCTTCGGCTTGCGCCCGTCCAGGCCAATGGAGCGGGCAATAATCTCCCGCATGATTTCCGAGGTTCCGGCGTAAATGCGGGAAATTCGTGCATCAGTGTACATGCGGGCGATGCGATATTCTGCCATGTATCCTGCCCCGCCGTGTAACTGGACGCATTCGTCGATAACATCGCCTTCCAGTTCACTGCTCAGCAACTTGGCCTTGGCGGCCTCCTCGGCAGTAAGTTTACCCCGGTTGTGCTGCAGGACACACTGGTCCACGTATGTCTGGATACAGTCAATCCGGGCTCGCATATCCGCCATCTTGAAGCGGGTGTTCTGAAAGCTACCGATGGTCTGACCAAATGCGACCCGCTCATTAACGAATTCCAGGGTCAAGTCGAAGGCAGCCTGGGCGTGAGCCACGTTGCCACAGGCGTTGATCAGGCGCTCCTCGGCCAGGAATTGCATAAGGGAATAAAACCCCTTGGTGGGATCCCCCAGCACGTTCTGCTTGGGAATCTTCACGTTCTCGAAGAACAATTCGCTGGTGTCCTGGGCCTTGAGGCCAATCTTGGCCATGTTCGTGCCACGGCTGAACCCTTCCATTCCCCGCTCCACCAGGAACAACCCCACGGCATGGGGTTTATCAGGCACGGTCTTGGCGGCCACCACGATGACATCGGCCAACAGGCCGTTGGAGATATAGGTCTTTGAGCCATTAAGCAGCCAATAATCCCCCTTGTCCTCGGCCCGTGTGCGGGTGCCCGATATATCGGAACCCGCCCCGGCCTCGGTCATGGCAACAGCAAGAATAGACTTTCCCGCAATGCAATTCGGCAGGAAGCGCTGCTTCTGTTCCTCGGTTCCCAGGGCGCCCAGGTAAGGCCCGACGAGTCGCGAATGCAGGTTAATGAAAAAGCCCACCTCGCCATAGCGCAGGTTCTCCTCGATTATGATCTGCTCATAGCGGAAATCCTCAATACCGGCACCACCGTATTTCTCCTCCGCCCAGAGCATCAGCAGGCCCTGCTCACCGGCCTTCTTGAAGGCTTCCCTGTCCACGATTCCCTGCTCACGCCAACGTTCCCCGTGAGGTCCGATCTCGTTCTGCATGAAGCGGCGCACTGACTCACGAAACATCTCGTGTTCTTCGTCGAAAATCAGTCGTTCCATTTTTAGCTCCGGGACCTTCGTGTTGGTTTTCTGATTTTGATAAGACCCGGGCCCCGGTCAAGGGGCCCGGTGTCTGGCTCAGGCGGCGGCGTCGGAGGCCGGCAGGGGATAGAAACGCTCCCCATCCGCGGCTTTGTTGCGCAACCAGTCGCTGACCTTGAAGCGATCACCGTAGGCCTCGGCCATACGGTCACACTCGGCAACGAAATCCTTCAGGCCCACCGTGTCGATAAAGGACACGGTTCCACCGGTGTAGGGCGGGAATCCCCAGCCGAAGATAGAACCGATGTCTGCATCCTCGGCATGGGTAACCACACCCTCTTCCATAC
>JBFFTZ010000075.1:0-9559 GCA_041571575.1 Gammaproteobacteria bacterium
CGATCAAGGTCATGCCGCGTTGCTTTTTTGTCATTGCCAGAGTTCCTTGTCGGGGCGGATTGTGAGAGGTCGCCCGTTTTCTTACTCGGTGCCGGCTTGTTTCCAATAGGTACGTATGTAGGGCGGAAGGTTCAAGTCGCCAATTCCCTCCAGTCCTACGAAGCCATAGGCCATCTGGCAGTCCCCGGTGGTGCAGGCGTCCGGGCCGGGAAACAGGAATGCGATTTCCGGTGCGATACCGCCCATGACCAGGTCTTTTACCCTGTCATCAACGGTAAGATCGTCATCGGAGCCAACCCCGTCCAGGTTGTTTACCGGCCGTCCATCAACCACGCTGACGGCATACAACTTGTTCAGGCCCTGACCGGGCTGGCAGGGATTGACGTTAGCGCCCGGAGTGAAGCTCGTAAAGAAGACGGTATCGGCGAAGGTACGTGATTCTGACAAGACTTTTTCGCCCGTGCCTGTCTCTCCGCCGGCACTCAACGCAATCTTCCAGCCGGGATCGCCGGGAGCAATGCTTGGTGTGGCGTCATTGGTCACATCGACCAAATCCCCGTCCAACAACGGTGTGATGGCGTCATATTCTGCCTGGGTAAGTTTGCTGAACGGGTTGAAGTCCCTTACGGCGTAGAAGCGGTCCGCATTCGTCCTGTCCAGGGGGTGGGCCCGATACCCTGACCCCACGCCCAGGTGCATAAAGCGGTTTCCCGCCCCGCGACTTACCAGGGCTGCATCGGGGGCGTAGTAGAATCGCCGGTTTTCGACCGGGTCGGTTTGGTTGGCCGCGCCGCCCAGGGATGCGATCACACCTCCCGTGGCGAAATTCTCGGCAGGCTCACCATTCCAGAGATCGAATCGCCAAATCTGTCCGCCCACGTCAGTGGCGTAAAGACGATCAGAAAGGCCATCCGTGGACAATTCAAGCGCCCTGATGTCGCTGACGATGGAATGGGTGAGATCGGCCGAGCCGAAATTGGGATTGCCGCCTGAACCTGCGTGCCACAGCCGGTTGCCGCTCAGGGCGTCAATGATGAAGATGCCGTTGCCTTGCGCGTCCTCGGTATAGGGACCACTGTCCTGAGCCGTGTCGTAACCGGCGCCAAACGCCAGGGCCAGCAGATTCTCATTCTGGGCGCCACCGTCGCCGATCTTGACCCGCATTGGCGTCGGGGTAGACCAGGTCTGGCCCAGTCCTGGTAAATCAGCTGCCGACAGCGACCACATCAATTCCGGCGCATCCTGGTGGGTGATATTCAGTCCATAGTAATGGCTGCCGCCCCGGCGCAGGCCGAAGAACAGGTAGGCCCGGTCACCGGCGGTCGGATTGATGATCCGGTCCTGGTTCACATCAACGACCACACTGCGTACGTTGCCGTCGATGCCATATCGCCGGCTGGCATAGGTGGCGTTCCAGTACAACGCGGGCTGCAGTTGCAGCATTTCATGGGGAATAAAGGCCCATTTCTCGACCCCGGTGCTCGGGTCAATGGCGTGAAGAATGCCGTCGTTGGTGGCCGCATACAGGACGTTGTCCTCCGGGTCCGGCGCGTTCTCGGAGCCACCGTAGGTGATCATTTCCGGCTTGGAATGCAGGGGGTCGCCCATCCAGAACCGTTGTTCGTTCCGGTCGTTGTTCTGGTTCTCATCTCGAACGTCAATACCACGAATATGCTTGACCACATCCAGTGCGATCTCGGGTGTCCCCACCTCTGGCAGATCTTCCAGGTAGCTCAGCAGTGCCGAGTTGGACTCGGAAATGGTCGATAGAACCGTGCTGTCGGGATTGAGGGCGGTGAGGATAATTCGAGAGCCCGGTGCAGGCAAACGGCTGGCCGCGCCGCCGGCATGCACATTGTCGCCGTCCGGAGCGGTGGACCATATGCTCCGCGAATTTTCTTTCAGAAAACCGGTTCGCGGATCAACCACGGGTGTGGTCAGGTCTCTGCCGACAATCTGTCCATTCCGCAAGCGGAATTTTTTAAAGTTCCCCGGCCATGACTCGTGGGTGTCAGGGCTAAAAAGCGCAAGGTAGAGATCGTCCCGGGTCCGGGTCCTGTTGAACGCATTGACCGAAACCGTCGGCGCCACAAAAGAGGTCTGGGTATTCAGGATGTTTCGCACGATGGTGGTTAATACGTTGGACAGGGACTTGGCGTCATTGGCCAGGTAGAATTCGCCGCCACCTTTGGTGGCCGTGGTACTAATCAGCGGGAAGTCTGTATCGAAACCGATGGTGTAGGTAATGACGTTCTGAACGCCCGCCATATCCGGCATCAAGTCGTTCTCGTACATGTACTGGGACATGTCATCCAGGCAGTGCCCGTTCTGAGTTGTCATGGGCGCGGGGTTGGCGTCACAACTGCCATTGAGCGCAGCGATTTCTGTATCGGCGCTGGTGTCCTGGGTGGGCTCACCGTCAGTTAGCAGAATCACGAAGTTGTTCTGGCATTCATACAGGATAGGCGACTCATAAGTACCGTCTATCGCTCGCGAGGAATTCACACTCAGTCTGTCACGATTGCCGTAGTCCGGCCTCCTGCCCATGTAATACAGTCCCGCCTCGTACATGGTCTCGGACAACGGTGTGTAGGTGCGGGCTTGCATGGCATTAATCTGGGAGATGATATCGCTGCGCACGGATCCAATATCTCCGATGGCAGTGATGACGTCGCCACCTTCTACCCGGGAGACGGTGTCAAAATTGATCAGGCCAACGTTGACGTTGTTTATTGAATTGATCAGGTCAACGGCTGCCGACTGGACGATTTCAAGCTTTGTCCGGTTCTGGAGCACCCCAATAGACCAGTAGTAGTTCAGGTAGTTAGACGTATAGAGTGTGCTGGTATTGAAGTTCCAGTTCCTGATCCGGTCGGCCCGGTTGCTGGACCAGGGGCCGCCATCGCCATTGGCCGCATACACGTCGGTCAGGGGATTCGGTGTGCCGCCATGGCCGCCCTCGTCAGCCCGGCACTCCACGTAGCTGTTGATGTCTGAGGTCGCAAGGTTCTCCCACTGGTGTTGTCTTAGTCCCTGGTCGCGGGTATCCCAGCGTGCGACGGTGTCGGTATAAAAACCGGTTTGTGCCAATGGTCGGCGGGCGGCGTCGCACATCAGCGCGGTGCTGTTGAAATAGGGGCCGGTGCCGCAATCAGGTGGATCCGGCAGGTTGTTTCCTTGGTCGCCACCGGCTAGGTAATAAATTCGGTCTGCTGTGCAATCGCCGTCATAGGTGATGGCCGGGTCATAGCTGCGTGAGGTGCCGTTGGAGCCTGAGGGCTGGCTGCCCATGCCTCCGGAGTTATCCAGGATGAACAGCAGGTTCGGGTAGGCGCCTTCCCGGGCGCCGGTGCCTCCCACAAACAGTTCCGTATCATCGGCAAGCGCAGGCGCGCCGCTGGAAAGGATGACCAGTGCTGTAGCAAGGCTGAAGATAATTTGTCTGGCTGAGTGGTTCATGTCCGGGTCCGCAGTGATTTAGTTCGCGGTGCCTTGCGAGCGATACTCGCGGGGGCTTCGATTGTCCCTGTACTGCCGGTTACCGCCGGAGTTGGAAGGGCCCTGGGCTATCAGCATGATTGAGGCGACGTTGTTGTTCTTGATGAGGTAGTTCACCACAAGCAGTGCCTCGGGAGCGTTGCGCATCGCGATTCTCAGGTCTGCCAGAGAAACTTCCTGGTCGCCCACCCGGTAGGAGGTGTCCTTTACCAGCGTATGGCTTACACCGGGGCAGTTCTCGCATCCCCGGATCATCACAGAGCGACCGGTATTTTCGGGCAGGGAAATACTGCCGGCTGGGATCTCGTAGGCATGGGCTGTCAACTCCATATCTTGCGATGCATTGGCGGCAAAGCAACAAAACAGCAGGGCAGTGGTTGGCGTAATACGAATGAACATGTGCGTTCTCCAATGATTGCGGCTAGAAGCGCGAGCCGCCGCTCGGACCGACCAGGTACAGGCCTTGAGTGTGCCGGGAAATTGCGTTTCTCTGAGAGGCTCCGCGACTGACTATTTCAAAGTGGTATGCCGCAAATCCACTGCCGGCAACGCCGCGACTGAAGGCCGATCCCACACGCGGAGGAATATCGGTTTCCACCTCGAAGGATGTGGTTGTCGTGAAGCTGTCGCCATTACCGGTTGCACCCGTTACGGTGACGGGACCTCCAGCGGCGGTGAAACCACCCGCGGACAGTCTTCGTTCAATGCCCACTTCGGCGGCTTGAAAGGCGTTCTCTGAGAACTGCTCGTTGCTGGTCATGACCAGTTCCAGCGCAGCGGTGTTCATGCCGGTAACGCCCAGCAGGGTCATCATCAATAGCAATATCAGGCCGATGACCAGGGCCGCGCCTTGTTGCTTGTGATGGGTGAGAACCATGCCTAGAACCTCGTGTTACGCAGTTGAATGGTCTTGGAGACCAGCAACCTGTGAAAATTGTCGTTGAAGGGGCCCAGTTGCTGGCCCGCATAGCGGTAGGTGCGTGCGTCTGTGTAACTGCCGTCGATCTGGTGGGCCCTGAACAATAGCCAGACCCGCACTGCCACCACCACGGCGCCGGCAGGCAGACTGTCCGGGTGCACATACATGTTTGCTGCACCGTCGCCGGTAGTATCGGCCCCGAGTTGCGCCTGGAAGTCCTGCACATGAGGAATGATTTCTTCGTCGATCATGGATGGGCCCGGGGCCAGGCGCTTGCGACGCAGGGATGACACTCCCACACCCAGCACGGAGTCCTGGCTCAGGTAATAAGAGTTCACTACCAGGTTATGGGTTTGGGATTCAGGGGCGACAACAAAACCCGGCGGCATCGCGCCGTCCACGAATACCCGGACCTTTTCACGGTCCGACTGGATCTGCAGCCTGCCGGCTTCCAGCGCAGCGGTTGCCCGGCTTGCATGACGCACTGTGATCACGTCGGAATTTGCCACGCTGCCGGCCCCATAGGCGCTGCAGGTATAGTCAAACCTGTTGTCCCTGCCCTGGACCGCAGTGTTCAGATCCAGTGCAAAGTTTTGTCCGCAGTCTCCGGTGACACCCATGCCGGGGGGGACGGGATTGCCCGCATTGGCTGTTCCCTGGATTAGAGTGTAGCCATTGGCCAGGCCCCAGTAGGCAGCCAGCCTGATATCCGGCTCAATGGTGTCCAGGGCGAAGCGGGCGTTTTCTTGCAAGCGAGCAATGATGTCACTGGTGCGGAAGGTACGGCGACTGTCGCTGAAAACCATGAGTGCGCCGATCAACAAGATGGAGCCGATCAGCATTGCCACCATCAGTTCGATCAGTGTGACGCCCTTCTGGAGGCGGCGGGCTTTTGTCTGAGTAGACTTCATCATGCCTCCACCGTCATCACATAACTGACGTTGCTGCCCCGGCTGATTTCCGTCCAGGTGATAGTCAGGGTGTATACATTGGCTGTTCCGTTCCCTGCCGCTACAACGCCGATGGTGGCCGTACCACCTGGTAGCACGGTCTGTGCCGTTTGCTGCCAGTCAAATACATCCTGGACCGCCATCTGGGCAGCGGTGCATTCCACGGCGGCAGCGGCGCCGTCGTTGCAACCCGAGTTCGCTCCGGCGCCCGCGTAGCCAGCAGTACTGCCAGCGTTGGCGCGAATCCGTTCCGCCATATCCGAGGCGAGTGTCACCGCCCGGGTTCGGTAGATGGCGGTGCGATTCAGTCGCAGGGTTTCCACATACAGGGCAGCAAGGCCCAGCATGCCGATGGAGATGACCAGCAATGCGACCAGGACCTCAACAAGGGAAAAGCCGTTCCCTCCCGGACGCGATGTAAAAGTTGCTCTCATTTCTGGCATCCTCCCGCTGGGGTAGTCTGAGCGATCGGGCGAAGTATCCGGGGTCGCCCGGTGGTTGAAACCCTTTTGCTTTTTCATGACATGAATTCTCCGCGGCCCGTCTGCCAGGCGAATGGTTTCCGGCAAGCGGCAGTTCGTTTCGGGTGAGCGGCGAGTCTCCAATCTTTCACGGTCCCGGGCAGCCCAAATCGTGACCACTGGTGCGGGGTCGACCGGTGTAGCTCACAATGACGGCCCGGCCTGTCATAGTTCCGGCCGGATCGCAAAATGTAACCGTGCCATTCGTGCTGCGCAGCGTTACCGGGCGCATAACGAAGGCGCTTCTGTTGGCATGTATGTTTACCCCTGCCGGTGCGGAGGTCATATGGATGATGGGCTCTCCCGGGTCGCGGCGAGGAGGGTGGTCCCTATCCAGATTCACGAACACCATCCATCCGCCTGTCCACGGACCCGTTCTTTCGAGGCAGGTGCCGGACGGGTCGGTGGGGCAAAGAACTACTAACTGGGCTCTTTTTATTGCTTCACTTCGGGCCAGGTGCAGGGTATGCACCAGGGAGTTAACGGCGCTTACCCGTCTCAGGTCCCAGGCCAGGCGACTGAATGCGGGCAGGGCGAGACTAGTCAGGATTGCAATAATGGATACACTGATGAGCAAGTTCAGCAGAGTCCATCCGGGCGAGTTGTTTTGAAATTTTCTTGGCGTATCCATTGTTGAATAAGTAAGCCGAATGCTGAATCGCGCTTCCAGCCCTTTATTACGGGATTTAGCAGAGAAATCAGTACTTTCCGCAAAATACCCACTTAACGCTTGCTTACAAACCACCAGTGGTCATAATGGAATTCGGTGTCAGAATTAGCCCGAGTCCAAGACTGGGATTAAATTCTGGCAAAGCCCGCGCATGGTGGGCGGGTTTTTGTAATAGGGGTAGGCAGATGGATGACAGAGAACTAGAAGGTTTACTCAGATCCAAGGGCGTGTCACCGACCTCGCAGCGTATGCAGGTTGGGAAAATCTTGTTCGAGAGGCCGCAGCATGTTTGCGCGGAAGAAATCCTCAACAAGGTTCATGAAGCCGGTTACCGGGTTTCCAAGGCCACTGTTTACAACACGTTGAATCTGTTTGTGACTCGGGGTCTGATCCGGGAATTGAACGTTGATCCGGTCAGGATGTTCTACGACTCAACGACTCATGCTCATCACCACTTCTACAATGTAGATACCGGTGAGGTGATGGACATTCCTCCCGACCAGATGAATTTCGCGATCATGCCGAAATTGCCTGAAGGGACGGTTGCTGAAAGCGTGGAAGTCACGATCAAGATTCGTAACAAGCACTGAGTCTCGATATTGCCGTCCTAACGGCGCTGCACTATACTTGCGCGCCTCGCGTAGTCCTGTGCGCGCGTGCCGGAGTAGCTCAGTTGGCAGAGCAACGCATTCGTAATGCGTGGGTCGGAGGTTCGAATCCTCTCTCCGGCACCATATTTTCCGCTCTCCCCGAGCGAGGGGCTTGATTTACCTTGGTAAGCAGGCGCCCAGCCATTCTTACAGGCATTCCCCCAGCCGTTATTTGTTAGGCCAATGAACTCCTGTGCGTGCTGAAAATTATTCCCGGCGTCGAGGACGGTTCCAGGAGAATTGTGTGCCCGGCATTTTCTGCCAAACCTGGGCCACGCGAAGTCCTATTCCCGGGCGGCCTTGTGGCGAGTCGGCAGAATTCGTTTTACTAGAGGTCCGAACAATAGCGGCGCCGCGCTGGCGGCGATAACGAGCAGCCAGCCATGGAAGTCCGGCATTGTCAGAACCAGCACGTCGCGCAAGGGACCAAAGCCCAGAGCCAGCCCGAGGATGGCTATGCACACGACGATGGCGGCCCAGACCCAGGGATTGCCGGTAATCTCATTGTTAAAAGTATGGCTGTGATCGGCTCGCATGTTGAACACATGCCACAGCTGGGAAAAGGCGAGTATCAGGAATGCCAGGGTGAGGGGATGGTTTTGCTCCAGCCCCGGCAGGTGGGCGGCCAGCTCCACACCGCCGACCACCGACAAGGTAATGACCAGCGCATGGGACGTGATCTGCGCCCATTGCTGATGACCGATCAGCGGCTCCGACCTCGGTCTGGGGGCTTGTTTCATGATGTTTTTTTCTGCCCCGCAGGCGCCCAGCGCCAGGGCAGGGAAAACATCTGTGACCAGGTTTAGAAACAGAATCTGGAGGGGTAGCAGGGGCGGGGCAGCGCCGATCACAGAGGCGACTCCAATGACGAGTATCTCCGATAGATTGCAAGACAGCAGGTAGACCACGAATTTCCGGATGTTTGTATAAATCACCCGGCCCTGGGCGACGGCGGCGATGATGGTGGAGAATTCGTCGTCCTCCAGAACCATGGCGGCGGCTTCTCTGGCTACCTGGGTTCCGCGTTCGCCCATTGCGACGCCAATATCGGCTTTTTTCAATGCCGGGGCGTCGTTCACGCCGTCCCCGGTCATTGCCACAACTTCTCCTCGTGCCTGGTACATCTCGATCAAGCCCAGTTTTAGCCTGGGATTGGCCCGTGCGATGACATCGGCGCTCGCCAATGCCGATTCGTTATTTTCTATGTCCTGAATGTCACTGGCATCCAGGCATTGGCAATCGTGACCCGGGGGGCAAAGACCTATCTCCCGGGCGATGGCCCTGGCCGTGGCCAGCTGGTCGCCTGTGACCATGGCGACTCTGATTCCGGCGTCGTGGCAGGCCTGCATGTCTTCGTTGATGCCCGCGTGGGGTGGGTCGGCAATGCCGGCAATTCCCAGCAGGGTAAGGTCGTGGTAGGGGTGAATGTCGGCCCGGTCCTCCTCCTTGAATGCGAACGCCAGGGTTCGCAGGCCTCCATCTCCCAGGCTGTCCGCTTTTTCCAGCCAACGGGTTTTGTCCTGCTCACTCAACGGCGCCGTGTTCTCGTTCTCCCAGTAGCTCGTACAGGCGTTAATGATGTGCTCGGGGGCGCCCTTTACACAGTACAGAAGACGCCCGTCCCTAGGATGAACGGTCGCCATCATTTTCACTTCCGAATCAAAGGCAATGTTTTTCTGGCAGGGAAACTTGAGGCGCAACGCGGCGACATCGATTCCGGCCTGGCCAGCCGCTGCGAGCAATGCGATCTCGGTAGGGTCGCCAATGCCTCCGTTTGAAGTGGACAGTTCTGCGGTATTGCACAGGGCGGCAGCTTCGAGCAGTTTTTGAAACTCGGGACCGGGGACGGTGTGATTTACATGAATCTCGGTCTCCGGAGAAATCAGTCGCCGCACACGCATTCGGTTGGCGGTCAATGTTCCGGTCTTGTCGGTCAGGATCAGGCTGGTTGCTCCCAGGGTTTCAACCGCCGAAAGTCGCTCTATCAGGGCATTGTTTCGGGCCATGCGTCGCATGCCCCGTGCCAGGGCAATCGTGGCCACGATTGGCAGGCCCTCCGGAATGGCTGCCACTGCCAGGGCAATCGCGGTTTCGATGCTAAGAAACAGGTCCTGCCCTGTGGCAAGGCCCACTATGACCATCAGGGCGCACACTATTCCGGTGAGACCAACCAGCCGGTGTCCCAGGCGCCGCAGGTTTTTTTCCAGGGGTGTTGGGCCGGGGCTGGCAGCGGAGGTGAGGCCTGCGATAGCGCCTACCTCGGTAGCCGCGCCCGTTGCTACCACCACGGCTTCTGCGTGTCCGCGAGTCAGGGCGCTACCCTTGAACAGCATATTGCTTCGCTCAACCAG
>JBFFTZ010000076.1:0-9543 GCA_041571575.1 Gammaproteobacteria bacterium
AGCAATACCAGGCAATCCGCGCTCACCAGTTGGGCCACCCTGGCCGCCAGGCGGTCATTGTCGCCATAACGAATCTCTTCGGTGGCCACGGTATCGTTTTCATTCACCACCGGCACCGCACCCAAATCCAGTAGCGTCTTGAGAGTATTGCGCGCATTGAGATAACGTCGACGCTGCTCGGTGTCCGACAGGGTGAGCAGCACCTGGGCCACATGCAGATCACTGGCCG
Source organism: Gammaproteobacteria bacterium (assembly GCA_041571575.1). Taxonomy (GTDB): domain Bacteria; phylum Pseudomonadota; class Gammaproteobacteria; order Steroidobacterales; family BM003; genus CAKZML01. The sequence goes on from JBFFTZ010000076.1 coordinate 230, forward strand.
AGAGAGTCTCTGAATAGGCGTGGGCCAGGGCCACCTGCCCTGCGGCTGCCGCGGCCTGGCTCTCCTCGAGTCGCAAGATTCCCTCGTTCATATTCAGGATTCTGCGTCCCAGGGCGATCGCGCCAGAGGAGACCAGCACCACTTGCTGCCCCCGGGATCGCATACGCGCGATGTCCTCGCACAGCGCTTCCAGCCAGGAACGGTGAATGCGGCCGGTGGACGGTTGCACCAGCAGCGAAGAGCCGATTTTTATGACCACCCGTCTGGCCAGCGTCAGGCCCCGGCCTGGATGTCGTTCATCTATAGTTGCCATGCTGTTCAACCCGCAACCCGGCATCCTTACCGGAATAGCCAGCTTACCCCCTTGGGGCCGTTCCTTTACAGTGCTTCAGCCCTGGCGGAGGTACTCTGCGCGGCCAGTACCTTGTCCAGACCCGCCTTCAGGTCGGCCAGCAAGTCCTCGGTGTTCTCGATTCCGACCGACAGCCGAATCAGCTTGTCGCTGATGCCTGCCAGCCTGCGCCCTTCCGGCCCCATGGCCGCATGAGACATGCTGGCGGGATGGGCCACCAGGCTCTCCACCCCGCCCAGTGACTCGGCTAAGGAGAAAAACTTCAATGAGTTAAGAAACACCCCGGCCTGCCGCTGGCTGCCCTGGAGTTCGAAACTGATCATCCCGCCAAAACCCCGCTGCTGGCTGGCGGCGATCTCGTGACCCGGGTGGCTGGCCAGACCGGGGTAATGGACCTTGCTCACCGCTGGATGGTCGCTGAGCAAGCTCACCAGCGCGCCGGCGTTTTCCTCGTGCAGGCGAATCCGCGCATGCAGGGTGCGCAGACCACGCAGGGTCAGGAAGCTGTCAAAGGGTGCACCGGTTATACCCAGACAATTCGCCCACCAGGCCAGTTCCTCGTGCAGGGTGGCGTCGGCGGCAATCACTGCACCGCCGACCACATCGCTATGCCCGTTGAGGTACTTGGTCGTGGAGTGCACCACGATATCGGCGCCCAGGCTGATAGGCTTTTGCAGGGCGGGGGACAGGAACGTGTTATCTACTGCCATCAGGGCGCCGTGCAGACGACACAGCCGGGACAGGGCGCGCAAGTCCACGATGCGCAACAAGGGATTGCTGGGAGTCTCAACCCAGACCAGTCGTGGCCGCTCCGCCAGGGCGCCGGCCAGTGCCTGGGAATCGCTCTGGTTCACGAACCGCACCTGGAACTGGCCTCTCTCGGCCAGGGCGTTGAAAAGCCGGTACGTGCCGCCGTAACAGTCGTGAGGAGCAATCAGGATGTCGCCGGGCTTGAGCAACTGGCACACCAGGGTCGCTGCCGCCATGCCCGAGGCCGTGATCACGCCACCTGCCCCACCTTCTTGTTCCGCGATGGCATCGCCCAGCAGGTCCCGGGTCGGGTTGCCGGTGCGGCTGTAATCATAGGTCCGGGGTTGGCCCATGTCTCTGAACGTGTAGTTGGACGTCAGGTACAGGGGGGGCGCCACGGCACCATACTGCCTGTCTGATTCAATACCCGCGCGTACCGCGCCGGTCCGTCCTTCCTGATCTGCTTTGCTCATTTCCGGGTCTCTGGCGCGAACGCCTGCGTACTGATCCTGGAGGGAGTCACGCCGAAATCATGCCGCCGCCCACCCTGGCGGTCCGGACCAACCGGCGCCTGCCCGCACACGGATGTCGAAAAACATTCCGTAGCGCATTGGATGACAAAAAGGCTGTTCATGAATTCGGTCCTCTCTCGCTCACACCCGGCTGGCCGGGATCTGGTTTCTCATCGTGAAACCCTGCGGAGAGACCGCTGGTGGGAGTTACCGTGACCTTCACCTATCCGGGTGTTTCACGGTAGCTCATCTATCGGCGGCCAGCTGTGAGGCTGGTCCCGCAGGAGTTAGCACCATTTCGAACTGGTTAGGTTCGCTGGTTGCCCCGGCTTCTTCGGGCCTGTCCCTCAGCCGGTCTCGATGAGTAGGGCTCGAGTGTAGGCAGGCCTTCGGACGTGCGTCAAGCCCCAGTTTTCGGTTCTCTCTGGCCTTGTCCGTCGAAAAATGTAAAATTCCCGCCTCCTTTCATTCCCTGACATCCCCGGAAAAATGAAGCGCATACTGGTATTTCAACACGTCCCCTACGAACCCCTGGGCACCCTGAATCCACAGCTAAAAGCGGCGGGATTCCGTATTCGTTACGTGAATTTCAGCCGCCAACCCGAAGCCCGGCCAGACATGAGCACCTACAACGGACTGGTGGTACTTGGCGGGCCCATGAGCGTCAACCAGACTGACCGTTATCCTCACCTGGATACCGAGATCGAGTTGATCAAAGAGGCGCTGGAACTGCGCATACCGATCCTGGGAATCTGCCTGGGCGCCCAGTTACTGGCCCGGGCCCTGGGGGCCCGGGTGAAACGCAGCTCACGACCGGAAATCGGCTGGCACGATATCAGCCTGGACCCAAGAGCAGCCGAGGATCCCCTGCTAGGCAAGTTCGGGCAGCGCGAGAAGATATTCCAGTGGCACAGCGACACCTTCGAATTGCCCAGGGAAGCGGTCCACCTTGCCGGCAGCGACATCTGTGCCCACCAGGCCTTCCGCTACGGCGACAATGCCTACGGCTTGCAGTTTCACCTGGAAGTGGACAGTGACCTGATTGCACGGTGGCTGAAGGTCCCGGCGCACCGGCGGGAAATTGATGCCATGGGCGGCCAGGTCGACCCGGAACAGATCGTAAGCGAGACCCGGGAGCAGATCGCCTCAAACCATGAATTGGCCGAGGCGACGTTTGCTGAATTCATCAAGCTGTTCAGTCACCACGGCAGGCGGCGGCTACTCAGGTCCCGCTAAGACTCACTCTGTCCCGGCGGCCTTGAAGGCGCGGATTTCACTGTTGAGCTTGTTAGCGACTTCCTCTTCCGAGGTAACCGAGGCATTGAATCGCAGGTCATGGAACTGCTGTGCCTCAAGTGGCTTTGGATCTTCGATGGCATCCAGCTCGTCATCCAGGCAGGCGCGAAATGCGGCCATCTCGCCCTGGTAAGCCTTTACCTTTGAGATGGCGGCGATCATGGCCTCTTTCGAGGCCGTGCTACCGTCAGGAATGTCTATTTCTGAGCTGGGGAACACGCATTCAGCGTGCAGTGCACCGGCAGACAGCATGAGCAATGTAGCGGCGGCAGCAGAAATCAGTCGTTTCATGAATCTCGTCCATCAATTAAATTAAATCGTTCACAGATGGTAGCGGATTGAAATCCGGCTGGGTAGACCCGCAGGACGGATCGTTTCCGTGACCCCGGTCGCCATGACTAACGATAGGTAATCAAATCCATTCGCCGGCCGGTCTCCAGGTGCGCAACGCTGTTAAACGTCTCCATGGATGCGCGCTCGCCGTCCCAGAGAATTCGGGTCAGGGAACTGTTTCGTATTACCCAGGCCAGGCGCAAGGCCTCATGCCTGGCCGTACCCAGGACCGATTGCAGGGCCACGCTTATCGCGCCTGCCGAAGTGCTCACCAGTACCCGCCGGCCCTGGCCTGCGGCCTCCTGCAAAGCGATCATCCCGTTCTCCACCCGGCGACAAAATTCCTCCCAGCTTTCCAGGTCAGGGCCCTGCAATTTCCCGGAGATCCAGTCTGCGGTGGCGGCATCAAAAACCTCTTGGAAATACGGGCGATCCTCCCGAAGGCGCGGTATATCCACCGAGGCGTCACCGCCTGCCATCATGCCTTCCAGGTACTCGCGCAAGACCGGCAAGTGATCGAATTCGTTAAAGTGATCCATGATCTGGAAGCCCTCGGGGTTGGGGTGGCCCATCCCCTCCAGCAACAAGCGCGCGGTGTCCCGCTGACGGCGCATGGCGCCGCTGAAGATCGCATCAAACTCCATGCCAAGTTCGGCAAGGTGCTCGCCAAGCAGTCTGGCCTGGGTCTCTCCAGCCTCGGACAATCGATCATAGTCCTCGGCGCCAAAAGAGGCCTGGCCATGCCGTAACAGATAAATTTCACTCACCACGTCACTCTCCTGCCACAAATTCTAAACACTCCGAAGGCAACCGGGTACACTGTCGCGAAAGATTCAAATCGGGAGTTTATATGGCCACTGTTGCATTTATTGGTCTCGGAGTCATGGGCGCGCCGATGGCAGGACACCTGCAGGCGGCGGGTCACGAGACCCGGGTATACAACCGCACTGCCGGCACGGCCGCGGAATGGGTTTCCCGATACAAGGGCAGCAGTTTTGCGACCCCCGCCGAGGCGGCCCGGGGCGCTGAATTCGTATTTGTGTGCGTTGGCAATGACGATGACTTGAGACAGGTTGTACTGGGTCCGGACGGGGCGCTGGCCGGCATGGGCCCGGGCAGCATCCTGGTGGACCATACCACCACCTCGGCGGAAGTTGCACGCGAGATTTACGCCCTGGCGGCCGAGGCAGGCATCGGATTTATTGATGCCCCGGTTTCCGGTGGCCAGGCGGGAGCCGAGAACGGCGCATTGACCGTAATGTGCGGCGGCGACCAGGAGATCTTCAACCGGGTCAGCCCCATCATCGACTGCTACGCCCGGGCCTGTATCCTGCTGGGCGAGTCGGGATCCGGACAGTTGACCAAGATGGTCAACCAGCTGTGCATCGCCGGCCTGGTCCAGGGACTTGCCGAGGGAATGAACTTCGGGCAAAAAGCCGGCCTGGATATGGATCGGGTTATTGACGTGATTTCCAAGGGCGCCGCCCAGTCGTGGCAAATGGACAATCGCGCCCGGACCATGTGTGAGGGCAAGTTTGATTTTGGATTCGCCGTGGACTGGATGCGCAAGGACCTTGGCATCGCCCTGGACGAGGCGAATCGAAATGGCGCACGCCTTCCGGTGGCCGCGCTGGTGGACCAATTCTACGCCCAGGTCCAGGCCCGTGGTGGCCGCCGCTGGGACACCTCCAGCCTGGTTCATTTGCTGGCCAACGATTGACTCGAAATCACTGCCGACACCCGGCGCCTGCCGGCGGCAGTTCGGGATGCAGTTCATCAACGCGCTGTGGTGCCGCCGTCCACGGGAATCTCGGCACCGGTGATGAAACTGGACTGCTCGGAGGCCAGGAACAAGATCACGCTGGACACTTCCCTGGGCTCCCCCAGGCGATTCATGGGACTGACTTTTTCCAGGCGCTTGCGCATCACCGCAGGGTCCGAGCCCAGGCCGATCAGGCCCTGGACCATGGGGGTATCGGTGTAGGACGGGTGCAGGGAATTGCAGCGAATGTTGTCGCCTTTCTCGGCGCACTCCACCGCCACCGACTTTGTAAGCATGCGCACCGCACCCTTGGCTGAACAGTAGGCCGCGAGTTTTCCCACACCCCGCAAGCCGGCGGTGGAGGACAGGTTGATAATCGAACCACTGCCTGATTTTCGCATGGCGGGAATCGCCGCCTTGCAGCCCAGGAACACCCCTTCCACATTGACCGCGTGAATATTGCGGAACTGTTCCAGGGTCGTATCCTCTACCCCTGCGAACAAGGCAATGCCGGCGGCGTTCACCAGCACGTGCAGTCCGCCGAAGCGGTTGACCGCCTCATCGACGATTTGCTGCCAGCGCGATTCATCGCGCACATCCTGCTGCATGAACACGGCGTTCTCGCCCAGCTTGCGGGCGGCTTCCTCGCCCGGTTCCACTTGCACGTCGGTCATAACCACCCGGGCGCCGCTTTCGACAAAGGCCGCTGCACAGTCCAGGCCAAGCCCGGATGCGGCACCGGTAACCAGGACTACTTTGCCGGAAAAATCATACATAGCGGGTGACACTCCGTGGATTTTCTCGCTCACGCCAGGTAGCCGCCATCGGCGGTAATACAGGCCCCCGTGGCATACGACGATGCATCCGAGACCAGGAACAGCACCGAGCCTGCCATCTCTTCAGGCTCCGCCATGCGACCCAGGGGTACGAACTTCAGGTAGTAATCCCGGGCCTGCTCGTTCTCGGTCAGTGCCGAGGCGAACCTGGTGCGTGTTAACCCAGGCAACAGGGCATTTACACGAATATTGAATTCGCCACATTCCTTGGCAAACGCCTTGGTCATGTTGATGACGGCGGCCTTGGTGATGGAATAGATTCCCTGCAAGGGACCGGGCCGCACGCCGTTCACAGAAGCCACGTTTACGATGGCCCCACAGCCTTGAGTGCGCATGCGCTTGCCCGCTTCGATGGTCATGAAAAAGTAACCGCGGATATTCACATCCACAGTCTTGTTATAGGCCCCCAGGTCGGTGTCCAGGATATGCCCGTAGAAAGGGTTGGCCGCGGCATTGTTCACCAGGATATCCAGGCGCCCGAATTTTTCATCTATCGACGCATACAATTGCCCGATCTGATCCAGGTCGCCGATGTGACATGCCATGGCCACAGCATCGCCGCCCTGATCGCGAATGTCTGCGGCAACAAGTTCGCAGGCATCCAGCTTGCGACTGGACACGATAACCCGGGCGCCATGCTTTGCCAGCAGTCGGGCCGATGCCTCGCCTATTCCTCTGCTTGCGCCGGTTACCAGGGCAACCTTGCCACTCAGATCAAACATGTCTGCTGCCATTAAATTCTCCTGTGTCAGATACCGGGCCGCGTGATCAGAGGCTGGACCCGTCAATCAATTCCTTGCACATGCGTTCCAGCCCGTGCACCCAATGTATGCAGTCGGCAAAGCGCTGGTCCGCGGTTTGACCGTGGTAATAGCGGTAATAAATCTGCTGGGCAATCACCGCGAGACGAAACAGTCCGAAACAAAAATAGAAATCCATGTGCTCCATGGAATAGCCGGTGCGCTCACTGTAGCGCTGGACAATTTCCTCTCGGGTAGGCGCGCCCTCCGCATCGGTGGGCATCAGCCTGCCGGCCCTGAGAAAATCCGGATCGTCCTTTTCGACCCAGTAGCCCAGGGTACTTCCCAGGTCCATCAGGGGATCACCCAGGGTAGCCATCTCCCAATCCAGCACGCCGATCAGGCGCATCGGATCCTGGCTGTCCCAGATCACGTTATCCAGTTTGAAATCGTTGTGAATGACGCCAACATGACCCGAGTCGCCGGGCATTTTTTCCAGCAACCAGTTCATGGTGGATTCAAAGTCCGGTGCATCGTCGGTGCGGGCCGCGCGATAGCGTTTGCTCCAGCCCTTCACCTGGCGTTCAACGTACCCCTCTGGCCTGCCCAGCTCATCCAGCCCGGCCGCCTTGTAATCCACCTTGTGCAGTTGGGCCATTACATCAATGAGATTAAAAAACTGCTGGCGAACCTGCTCCGGGGTCATCTTCAGTTCAGGCGGATAATCCTTGCGTACGATCATCCCCTCGATGCAACTCATCAAATAAAATTCGCTGCCAAGAACGCTCTCGTCCTGACAGTAAACCAGGGGCTCCGGGCAATACGGGAAAAAGGGCCTGAGTCCGGACAACACCCTGAATTCCCTGCCCATGTCGTGGGCAGACTTTGCCTTGGTACCGAAGGGCGGGCGGCGCAAGACCAGCTTCCGGTCGCCCACCTTCAGCAGGTAGGTCAGGTTGGAATAACCCGATGGAAATTGCTGGGCTTCCAGGGTTCCGCTGTATTCCGGCAGCCTCTGGGCCAGAAACTTCTCCAGCGCCGGCAAATCCAGTTCTTCCCCACTGCGAATCGAGGTCGCGCTATCAACCAGACCCATGCCTAATCCCTGTATTTCGCCAGCTCTCTCCTGGCCACCAGCATACGATGCACTTCATCGGGGCCATCGGCAAGGCGCAGGGTTCGCTGGTTGGCGTACATTTCCGCCAGGGGCACGTCCTGGCAAACACCGGCGCCCCCATGCATCTGTATAGCCCGGTCAATCACCCTCAAGGCAATGTTTGGCGCCACGACCTTGATCTGGCTGATTTCGCTGGCCGCCGCCTTGTTGCCCACGTTGTCCATCAGCCAGGCCGCCTTGAGCACCAACAGGCGAGCCTGTTCGATTTCAATGCGGGATTCCGCCACCACATCGAAATTGCCACCCAGCTTGATCAGCGGCTTGCCAAAGGCGGTACGCTGCATGCCGCGACGGCACATCAATTCCAGGGCCCTTTCGGCGGTGCCAATCGAGCGCATGCAATGGTGAATTCGGCCCGGGCCCAAACGACCCTGGGCGATCTCAAAGCCACGTCCTTCGCCCAGGATGACATTGCCGTATGGCACTCGAACATTGTCGAACACGATTTCACAATGACCATGGGGCGCATGGTCATAGCCGAAGACATTCAGGGGACGCACCACGGTCACACCCGGCGCATCCATGGGCACCAGGATCTGGGAATGCTGCTCGTGACGACCCGCTTCCGGGTTGGTCAGGCACATGAAAATTGCAATCTTGCAACGGGGGTCACCGGCACCGGAAATCCACCACTTGCGACCGGTAAGCACCCATTCGTCCCCTTCCCTGACCGCCGTCGCCTCCATATTGGTGGCGTCCGAGGAGGCAACGCCCGGCTCTGTCATGGCAAAGCATGAACGAATCTCGGCACTCAACAGGGGCTTGAGCCACTGCTCTTTTTGTTCCGCATTGCCGTAGCGGGCAATCACTTCCATGTTGCCGGTATCCGGGGCGCCACAATTGAACACCTCCGGCGCCCACTCGTTGCAGCCCATGACCTCGGCAAGCGGGGCATATTCCAGGTTACTCAGGCCGGCCCCGTATTCGGGCTCGGGCAGGAACAGGTTCCACAGCCCCTGCTCCCGGGCCAGGGCCTGCAATTCGGCTACCACCGGCACCGCGGCCCAGCGATCGCCCTCATTCACCTGGCGGGAAAAGACGGCTTCGTTGGGATAGATGTGCTCATCCCTGAAGGCGATCAGTTTATCCAGCAATTCCTGGGTCTTGGGGCTATATGAAAAATCCACGCTGCACCTCCGCAATAGACATGGGCTGACAACACTGCCAGCCGGGCTGATGCTCAGGTTAGGACCATAGTTACGATTATTCCAATTTATCTTAGTTATCTATTACTATCATTTTTAGTGATAGTACGAGAGATCCCCCGAAATGAACCCGAAAGCCATAGACCTGAACCTTTACCGGGTGTTCGATGCCATCTACACGGAGCACAGCCTGACCAGGGCGGGGGAAATCCTTCACGTCACCCAACCGGCGGTGAGTAATGCCCTGGCCCGCCTGCGCCAGGAGTTCAACGATCCGCTTTTCGTGCGCAGCGGCGCCGGCATGCAACCCACGCCCCTGGCCGAATCCATGGCGGCGGAGGTGCGCCGGGCATTGAAGTTGCTGGATAACACCCGGGTGGCGGCCGTTGAGTTCGATCCAGCCACCTCGAC